>DASSTF010000217.1:0-4682 GCA_035708045.1 Rhodanobacteraceae bacterium
GTTCCCTTGCAGGACAATCACGCGTGGCGCAGGAACGCTGCACGCTTCAAACATCTGGATGACATGGCGCGCCGCCTCAAGGCGCTGGAAAGGAAAAAGCATGACTGACAACGCCGTCACCCTGCCGGTCGACGTGGAACACATCCAGCGGCTGTTGCCGCACCGCTACCCGTTTCTGCTGGTCGACCGCGTGGTCGAGCTGGAGATGGGCAAGCGTATCGCCGCCATCAAGAACGTCACCATCAACGAACCGTTCTTCCAGGGCCACTTCCCCGGCCACCCGGTCATGCCGGGCGTGCTGATCGTGGAGGCGCTGGCGCAGGCCGCAGGTGTACTGTTCCAGCTGTCGGCCAGCCCCGACGACGACAACGGTTCCTCGCTCTATTACCTGGTCAAGATCGACAAGGCCCGCTTCAACGCCATGGTGGTTCCCGGCGATCAGCTGCGCCTGGAGGTCAACCTCAAACGCCTGTTGCGCGGCATGGGCCTGTTCGAAGCCCGTGCACTGGTCGACGGCAACGAAGTGGCCAGCTGCGAACTGATGTGCGCCGGCCGCGGCGATTGAGGTGCCCATGATCGATCCGACCGCGCGAATCCATCCCGGGGCACGTCTGGCCGACGACGTCGAAGTCGGGCCTTACAGCATCATTGGCGCCGACGTCGACATCGGCGCGGGCACCACCATTGGCGCGCACGTCGTCATCCAGGGTCCGACCCGCATCGGCAAGAACAACCGCATCTGGCAATTCGCCTCCATCGGCGCCGATGCGCAGGATCAGAAATACGCCGGCGAAACCAGCCATCTCGACATCGGCGACAACAACGTGTTCCGCGAATTCGTCACCGTGCATCGCGGCACCGGCGGCGGTGGCGGCATCACCCGCATCGGCAGCGACAACTGGTTTCTGGCCTACGTGCACATCGCGCACGACTGCATCGTGGGCGATCACACGATTTTTTCGAACTATTCGGCCCTGGCCGGCCACGTCGAAGTCGACGACTGGGTCATCGTGGCCGGATACGCCGGCGTGCACCAGTTCTGCAAGGTCGGCGCGCACGCCTTCATCGGCATGGGTTGCCTGGTCGGCGCCGACGTACCGCCTTTCGTGATGATGGCTAACGAGCAGCACGGTCGACCGCGCGGCATCAACAGCGAAGGCCTGAAACGGCGCGGCTTCGACGCCGAGCGCATCAAGGCCATCAAGCATGCCTACCGCGCCCTGTACACGAGCAAGCGCCCGTTGGCCGAAGCCCGCGAAAAACTGGTCGAACTGGCGAATGGCAATGACGACGTGCGCCAGATGCTGGAGTTTCTGGATCGCAGCGAGCGTTCGCTGGCGCGTTGAGCGATTCGGGGCTCGTGCTCCGGGAAAGCGTAAACCATTACCGTCATTCCGGCGCACATGCCATCATCGGTCAAGCACTGGTGTCAACGACAACGAGAGCAACATGCCAACCGATGCCGCCACATCGGGACCCGGAGCCCGGGACCCGGGATCCGCTGCCCCCACCATCGCCATGGTCGCGGGCGAAGCTTCGGGCGACCAGCTCGGCGCGCATCTGATTCCGGCGTTGAAACAGCGCTTCCCCACGGCCCGATTCGTCGGCGTGGGCGGCTCGCGCATGCAGACGGAAGGCTTCGAACCCTGGCATGACATCGGGGCGTTGTCGGTGATGGGTTTTGCCGAAGTGCTGCGTCACCTGCCGCGCCTTCTCGGCCTGCGTCGTCAGCTCACGCGACGCCTGCTCGAACTCAAGCCTGACGTTTTCATCGGCATCGATGCACCCGATTTCAACCTGGGGCTGGAGCACAAGCTGAAACAGGCCGGCATTCCCGTCGCGCACTATGTCAGCCCTTCGATCTGGGCCTGGCGTGAAAACCGCGCCGAAAAAATCGGCCGTAGCGCCGACCGGGTGTTGTGCCTCTTTCCGATGGAACCGCCCATCTACGCGCAACATGGCATCGACGCGCGTTTCGTCGGCCATCCGCTGGCCCAGCGTTTCCCGATGGTGTCCGACCGCAACGCCGCACGCGAGGCTCTGGGCCTGCCGCAGGATCAACCGATACTGGCCGTACTGCCCGGCAGCCGTCCCAGCGAGATCGAACGCCTGGGCCACATCTTCCTCGAAGCAGCCGGACGCGTACGCCAAACCATGCCCGATCTCAAGGTCATCGTGCCGGCGGCCAATGAAAGATGCCGTGCCATGCTGGAACACATGGCGACTCGGCTCCCCGGCCCTGCTCCGACCTTTCTCGATGGGCAATCCCACCAGGCCATGCAGGCCGCCGACATCGTTCTGCTGGCCTCGGGCACTGCCACGCTGGAAGCCATGCTGGTCAAGCGGCCGATGGTGGTCGGCTACCGCGTGGCGCCGGCCAGCTATCGCATCGCGCGCATGCTGCGCATGCTCAAGACCGACATCTACGCCCTGCCCAACATCCTCGCCCGCGCCGACAACCCGCAGGCGCCCTTGCCGGTGCCGGAGCTGATGCAGGATGACTGCACCGCGGAGAAACTGGCCGATGCGACACTGGCCCTGTTCGACGATCCGCAGCGCCGCGGCGACATCGTCGCCACCTTCGAAAGATTGCATCGGAGCTTGCAGGGCGACGCCCCGCCGGATCATCCGGCGGGGCCGGCTGCCGATGCCGTGGCCGATCTCATCCCGTTCGATTGAGTGCCGCCCTACATGACCACGATCAACGCCATGCCTTTGCTGACCGCCGGTATCGACGAGGCGGGCCGCGGCCCGTTGGCCGGCCCAGTCAGCGTGGCCGCCGTGATCCTCGACCCCGATCACCCCATCGCCGGTCTGGACGACTCCAAACGTCTGAGCGAACGACGTCGCGAGACGCTCTACGGACAAATCATCGAACACGCGCTGGCTTTCCACATAGTGCTGGTACCGTGCGCTGACATCGACCGCATCAACATCCTGCAAGCCACCCTGCTGGGCATGCGGCGCGCCGTGGAAGGCCTGAATCCCGCCGCCAGGTACGCGCTCATCGACGGCAACCGCATTCCCGACGGACTGGTTTGCCCGGCACGGGCGGTGGTCGGTGGCGATCACTTGCATGCCGCCATCAGCGCCGCCTCGATCCTGGCCAAGGTAACCCGCGACCGCTACATGGTCGAACTGGATGCACGCTACCCCGGTTATGGTTTCGCCAAGCACAAGGGCTATGGCGTGGCCGCGCACATGCAAGCTCTGGCACAACTTGGTCCCTGCCCCGAACATCGCCGCAGCTTCGCGCCCGTACGCGATTGCCTGGAAATGCCATGCGCAGGGCAGGCATTGCCCGCCGAACAAGCCTCATCGACGGCGGGCAATGCCCACCCTGCGCATTGTCAAGCCGGCTAAACTAGCCGCATGCCTGTCCGTTTCGTCCACCTGCATGTCCACAGCGAATTTTCGCTGGTCGATTCCACGATGCGCATCAAGCCGCTGGTCAATGGCTGCGTGCAGGCCGACATGCCGGCGGTGGCGCTCACCGACGAAAACAACCTGTTCGCCCTGGTCAAGTTCTACCAGGCGGCGTCCGCCGCCGGCGTCAAGCCCATCGCCGGATGCGACCTGTGGGTGGCTTCGCCGGATGACCCGCGCCCGTGGCGGCTGACCTTGCTGTGCCAGAACCGCGACGGCTATCTCAACCTGTCGAGACTGGTTTCGCGCGCCTGGCGCGAGGGTCAGCAGGGTGGCCATGCGCTGATCGAGGCCGCCTGGCTGACTCCCGAATCCACGGCAGGCCTGATCGCCCTGTGCGGCTTTCGCAGCTGCGCCGGTCGCACGGCCCAGTCGCGCGATCTCGCCGGCGCCGCGCAGCAGCTGTCGCCCCTGACCTCGCTGTTCCCCGAGCGGCTGTACTTGGAACTCACGCGCACCAACCGCGATGGCGAAGAGAACTGGAATCAGGCAGCCCTGGCCCTGGGCGAAAAGCTCGATCTGCCGCTCGTCGCCAGCAACGACGTGTGTTTTCCATATCGCGAGGACTTCGAGGCGCACGAGGCCCGCGTATGCATCCATCAGGGCCGCGTACTCGCCGACCCCAAGCGTCCACGCGACTACAGTCCAGAGCAGTACCTCAAGTCTCCCGAGGAAATGGCCGAACTGTTCGGCGACCTGCCCGAGGTGCTGGAAAACACCGTCGAATTGGCCCAGCGCTGCAATCTCGAAATGGAATTCGGCACCTATTACCTGCCGCAATTCCCCGTGCCCGAGGGCCACGACCTCGACAGCTACATCCGCGAACGCGCCATCAAGGGTCTGGCCGAACGCCTGGCGCAAAACCCACTGGCGCCGGGCCACGACCGCGCAGACTACGACCAGCGCCTGGAACACGAGCTCGACACCATCATCCAGATGGGCTTTCCGGGCTACTTCCTGATCGTCTCGGACTTCATCAGCTGGGCCAAGGAGCACGATATCCCGGTCGGCCCCGGACGCGGTTCCGGCGCCGGCTCGCTGGTGGCGTGGGCGCTCAGGATCACCGATCTGGATCCGTTGCGTTTCGAGCTGCTGTTCGAGCGATTTTTGAATCCCGAGCGCGTGTCGATGCCCGATTTCGACATCGACTTCTGCATGGACAAGCGCGACCAGGTGATCGACTACGTGGCGCGCAAGTACGGCCGCGACCACGTCAGCCAGATCATCACCTACGGCTCGATGGCGGCCAAGGCCGT
>DASSTF010000218.1:0-5447 GCA_035708045.1 Rhodanobacteraceae bacterium
GTGTTCAAGCTCACCGAGGCCGAGTCGCAGCGGCTCGTCCGCATGGAGGAGGAGCTGCACAAGCGCGTGATCGGCCAGGACGCGGCGATCGTCGCCGTCTCCAAGGCGATCCGGCGCGCCCGCGCCGGCATCAAGGACCCGAAGCGGCCGACCGGCAGCTTCATCTTCCTGGGCCCGTCCGGCGTCGGGAAGACCGAGCTCGCCCGCACATTGGCCGAGTTCCTGTTCGGCGACGAGGACGCGATGATCCAGATCGACATGTCGGAGTACATGGAGAAGCACGCCGTGTCCCGGCTCGTCGGCTCGCCCCCCGGCTACGTCGGCTACGACGAAGGCGGCGCCCTGACCGAAGCCGTGCGGCGCAGGCCCTACCAGGTCGTGCTGTTCGACGAGGTCGAGAAGGCCCACCCCGACGTCTTCAACGTGCTGCTGCAGGTGCTGGACGACGGCCGCCTGACCGACGGCCAGGGCCGCACCGTGGACTTCCGCAACACCATCATCGTGATGACTTCCAACCTGGGCTCCAACCTCATCCAGGACATGGCCGAGTCGGACGGCAGTGACAGCGAAGCCCAATACACGCAGATGAAGGCCGGCGTCATGGGCGTGGTGCAGAACCACTTCCGCCCGGAGTTCATCAACCGCCTCGATGAAATCGTGGTCTTCCGCCCGCTCGGCAAGGCGCAGATCCGCGCCATCGCCCGCATCCAGCTCGAAGGCCTGGAAAAGCGCCTGGCCGAGCGCCAGCTCACGCTGAAAATTTCCGACCGGGCGCTGGACCTGCTGGCCAACGTCGGCTTCGATCCGGTCTACGGCGCAAGGCCGCTCAAGCGGGCCATCCAGCAGCAGCTGGAAAACCCGCTGGCGCAAAAGCTCCTGGCCGGCGAATTCGTTCCTGGCGAAACCATCAGCGTCGACGCCGACGGCGGCCACCTGAGCTTCGGCAAGGCCTGACGTAATCCTTATCGGGGCGCACTCGTTGCGCCCCGTTTTCATAGCTCCGGCAGATGCTCATCCATGCGGGTAGGGCTGGCATTGCCCGCCACAAAACCGTCCCTCAAACCATCACATCGCAAAACCAGAAAGCGACGCCTGTTTCACGAATACCTACCAGAACTCCGTTCGCCCTGAGGTATCGAAGCCTGTCCTGAGCCTGTCGAAGGAGGCAGTCTTCATATCCGCCGTAATCGTCAATGCGGCGTCGAAACGCGGTCGGCGACCTGTTGCTTCAGCGAACGCGCATCCGTCGCCTGCAGGTCGGCCTGGGCGACGATGCCGCACAGCATGCCGTTGGCGTCGACGACCGGCATCCGGCGAATGCGCTGCGAGGCCATGGCGTGCGCACAGTCTTCCAGTGAATCGTCTTCCTTGCAGCTCACCGCGGGTTCGGTCATGCAGTCACGGGCGGTGACCTGGGAAGGGTTGCGGCCTGCGGCGACAGCGCGCACCGTGATGTCGCGATCGGTGACCACGCCGATCAGCCGATGCCCACCGTCGGATTCCACCACCGGCACCTCGCCGATGTCCTCGTCGCGCATCAACTGCGCCACTTGTTCGAGCGTGGCGTTGGGCGGGCAGTACGTGGGGTTCCGGGTCATGATGTCTTGGATGTTCATGTCGATCTCGTTGTTCTGGCAAATCCGCAGCGCCGACCGCTGCGGCAGGACGCTATCGCAACACATCCGCGGTGTACTTCTGGTGAACTGTGCGGAGGCCTGGGGAGGGATATATATGGTATGATTTTTATACCATGTTCGAGTTCGACGAAGCCAAGAGCCGCTCCAACAAGGCCCAGCACGGTATCGATTTCGTTGAGGCGCAAGGTCTCTGGGATGACCCGAATCTTCTGGAGATTCCTGCCAAGACAATCGATGAGCCGCGCTACCTTGTCGTGGGTGTCCTTGGCGGCAAGCATTGGTCGGCGGGGATTACGTACCGTGACGCCCGCATTCGTCTTATTTCAGTTCGTCGTTCTCGAACCGAAGAGGTTGCCCTGTATGAAAGCTAAAACGTTTGATCGCAAATTCGAATCGGGTGAAGACATCATTGCCCATCTGGATCTGGAACATGCATCCAGGCCGCGTCTGGAGCAGAAGCGTGTCAATGTGGATTTTCCGAGCTGGATGATTGACGGGCTCGACAAGGAAGCCAAGCGTCTGGGTATCACTCGACAGTCCATCATCAAGGTTTGGCTGTCGGAGCGCTTGGAGCAAGCGACTCCTGACCATCCGTTGCGGGGCGTGCGCTGAGATGCTCCGCCGATTGCATGTAGTGTTTGAATGACAAGTCTCAAATAACGCGGTCGGGTTTACGTACAGACGTTTACAGTGAATTGGGTGATGCGGCCTCCAGGTTTCTGACCTCGCCTGTGCCTGGTTACGAGATGGTTGGCGCTCAATCCGAGGCCTTTCCTGCGCCCGCTTGCACTTCCGGCATCATCTCCAGCACCGCCGACGTGGTGCGCAGCATCGGCCGGAAATTGTTTTCGTCCACCTGCTCGCGACGGAAGGCGCGGTAGCGGTAAGTGGCGTAGACGGCCAGAAGCGCGGTGTTGAGCGCGAACCACACGGGCAGCATCGGGTTGCCCAGCCATTGCATGGCCACGCCGGCCAGCAGCGGGCCGAGGGCGGAGCCGGCGCCGTAGAGCAGGTAGACGCTGGCGCTGGCGGCCAGCAGTTCTTCGGGGGTCAGGTAGTCGACCAGGTGCGCGACGACCATCGGGTAGATGGCGAAGGCCATGCCGCAGTAGGCGAAGATCAGCGCGATGGCGGCCCACTTGTGTCCGCCGACGACCCACAGGAACACCGCCAGCATGCAGGCAACCGTGCCCACGATGGCCAGCGCCAGGCGGCGGTCGATGCGGTCGGACAGGTAGCCCAGCGGCCATTGCATCAGCGCGCCGCCGAGGATGGCCAGGGTCATGTAGGTGCTGATGCCGGCGTTGTCGAAGCCGATGTGGCGCGCGTATACCGGCGCCAGACCGTAGAAGGCGCCCATCGCCAGTCCGGCCAGGAGGGCGCCGACGCCGGCGGTCGGCGCGAGGCCGAACAGGCGCCTGAGTTCGAGGCGCGGCGCGGTCTGCGGCACCGGCTGCGCCTGGCGGGTCAGCACCACGGGCAGGGTGGCCGCCAGGGCCAGCAGCGCCACCACGGTGAACAGTACGAAAGCTTGCGCATCGATGCGCAACAGCAGTTGCGACAGGGCCAGTGCGCCGGAATTGACCATCATGTAGATCGCGAACACGGCGCCGCGGTGGCTGGTCGGCGCCTGCGCGTTGAGCCAGCTCTCGACGATGGTGTACAGGCCCACCATCATGATGCCGTCGGTCAGTCGCAACGTCAGCCACAGCCACGGCCAGCTGGCCAGTGCGTGCAGCAGGGCCACGATGGCGGCGCAGGCGGCGCAGAAAGCGAAGGCGCGGATGTGGCCGATGCGTCGCACCAGCGGCGGAATGACGTAGGTGCCGACCAGGAAGCCGGCGTAGTAGATGCCGGCCAGCGCGCCGATCAGGCCGCCGCTGAAACCCTGCGCGAGGCCGCGCAGCGGAATCAGGGTGCCGAGCAGGCCGATGCTGGCCAGCAGAAAAGCCGTGCTGACCAGCAACGAGGCGATCGGACGCAAGGTGCGAAGCATGTGGGGATGGGCCTGGGGTGGGCGTGCGTCGTATTATCGCGGCAATGGCGTGGCGCTTGCAGTCGCGTCACCCTTGAAATCATGTCCGGCGCCACGATAAAGCGTACGCGCCAGCCGCAGGAGCCGCCCATGGAGGCGGATCGTGGCGGCGTTGTCGACGGAGAATCCCTTCATGCCCATCTACGCTTTTGCCTGCGAGTCGTGCGGCCATCAATTCGACCGCCTGCAGAAAATGTCCGATCCCGATCCCGAAGTCTGCCCGCAATGCGGCAAGGCCGCGGTGCACCGCCAGATGACGGCGCCGTCTTTCCGCCTGGCCGGCAATGGCTGGTACGAGACCGATTTCAAGAAGGCGGGTGACAAGAAACGCAATCTTGCGGGGGATGCCGGAGCGTCGAGTCCCGCGCCAGCACCTTCACCCGCGCCCGCGCCGGTTGCGAGTGACAGCAAATCGGCTTGAATCGCTTGCTCGATGCATGCGGACAGCGCCCGCTTTTTCAGGAGCGCGCCTGCGCGTGATGGTCGGGATTGCGGCAGGGCGGGCAATCGCCTGCGGGCAGGTTCCTACGATTGGCCGCGGGTCGGACGGGCCAGCCCGATGTCGATGATGTCGCACAACGCCTGCACGTGGTCGGGGCGTGTATTCAGGGCCGGAATGTAACGCAGTTCCTCGCCACCGGCGGCATGGAAGAAGTCGCGGTTCTGCATGGCGATTTCCTCCAGCGTTTCCAGGCAGTCGACGGCGAAACCGGGGCAGATGACGTCGAGGTGCTTGATGCCGTCGGCGCCGAGTTGGCGCACGCTGGCGTCGGTGTAGGGCGTCAGCCATGGCTCGCGCCCGACCCGTGACTGGAAGCTCACCAGGATTTCGCTTTCGTCCATCTGCAAGCGTTCGCGCAAGGCCCGCGCGGTGGCGTGGCATTGCGCGAAGTACGGATCGCCGGCGCGCACGTAGCGTGTCGGGATGCCGTGGAAGCTCATCAGCAGGCGTTCGCCGCGACCGTGTTGCTGCCAGTGCTCGCGCACGCTAGCGGCGAGGGCGTCGATGTAGGCCGGATGGTCGTGGTAATCGCCGACCAGCCGCAGTTCCGGCGGCCAGCGCAGGGACTTGAGCGTGTCGGCCACGGCATCGACGACGCTGCCGCTGCTGGTGGCCGAATATTGCGGGTAGAGCGGCAGCACCAGCAGCCGTCCCACGCCCTCGCGCTGCATGGCGACCACGGTGTCGGTCACGCGCGGATGCCCGTAGCGCATGGCCAGGGCCACCTTGATGTCGTGCCCGCGGCGCGCGAGCTCGGCGCGCACGGCATCGGTCAGCGCCTCGCTCAGCACGCGCAGGGGCGAGCCTTCGGGCGTCCAGATGCGGCTGTAGGCGTGGGCCGAACGGCGCGGGCGGATGCGCAGGATCACCTGCAATATCGGCCACCATTTCCAGCGCGGAAGCTCGATGACGCGTGGATCGGACAGGAATTGGGCCAGATACGGGCGCAGCGCCGCCGCCGTCGGCGCATCGGGTGTACCCAGGTTAACCAGCAGTACACCTGTGCCGGGTAGGCTGGCGGGCACGGCCTCGCCAAGCCCTGTGTAATGGCTCGTCATCGACATTGGGAACCTCGACAGATCGGGCGAAGTCTGACACAAGGTGGCACACTTCATGGCTGACGACCCCACTCCCCCACCATTGGAGACTGGCATGATGCGACACACTTTCAGGATTCTGGCCGCAGGCGTGCTGTTGGCCTGCCTGCCGTTCATGGCTGCGCAGGCGGCCGATGCTTCCGACCGCAGCGAAAGCCTCGACCTTGCCAACAATG
>DASSTF010000219.1:0-4900 GCA_035708045.1 Rhodanobacteraceae bacterium
GAAGGCGACATCTACGTCACCACCACCGGCAACCGCGACATCATCACCTTCGAGCACATGGCGAAGATGAAGACGCACGCCGTGGTCTGCAACATCGGCCACTTCGACAACGAGATCCAGGTCGAGAAGCTGCAGGCCGCCAAGGACGTCAAGCACGAGAACATCCAGCCGCAGGTGGATCGCTACACCTTCCCCGACGGCCACGACATCGTGCTGCTGGCCGAAGGCCGACTGGTCAACCTGGGTTGCGCGCATGGCCATCCGTCGTTCGTGATGTCCAACAGCTTCTCCAACCAGACGCTGGCGCAGATCGAGCTGTGGAACCATCGCGACGACTACAAGAACACGGTCTATCGCCTGCCCAAGCATCTGGACGAGGAAGTCGCCCGCCTGCATCTGGACCAGATCGGCGTGAAGCTGACCAAGCTCACCCAAGCGCAAGCCGACTACCTCGGGGTGCCGGTGGACGGGCCATTCAAGGCCGATCATTATCGTTATTGATATCGCTGTTGCCACACAAGAACGCCGCCTTCAAGGCGGCGTTCTTGTGTCTTGAAGTCTGCAACTACCCCCATCCCGAATAAATCACCGATTTCCATGATGACGATTGCCATAAACGAAGTCCGTTCGCCCTGAGGTATTGAAGCCTGTCCTGAGTTTGTCGGAGGGGGCAATATTCAAGCTTCCCGTGCCGTTCATGGTTCGATACCACGAACGGTGGAGGTTTTCGGTTGAAATGGAATAGCGTGCAGGCTGGGCATTGCCCGCCCTACACAAAAAACGCCATCAGTGAGGTGGCGTTCCACGTGTTGTATCCGAGCGCAAAGGGCTCAAAAATCCTGGTGATACTGCACGTAAGGGATACGCGACTGGTCCGGCTTCGGGCCGTCCTTGGGCGTGGGCGCTTCGCCGGACGACCAGAGGTTTTGCGCGCCGAAGCTCAGCGAGCCTTGCCACGGCAGCTGCCAAGTGACGCCGAGGTCGATGCTGGTCCAGCGGTGATCGGGGCCGAGGATGCCGGCGGCGGCGCCGGTTTCGGGCTGGATCACGCGACCGACGATGTGGCCGCTGACCGAGCCGCTGTCGATGCCGAAGCTCAGCGATTTCTGGCCCAGCGTGTCGATGCCCAGCATGTTGCCCGGCAGCAGGCGGATGCGGCCGACGCCCGCGCCGACATCGATGCCGCTGTTGTCGCTCAGGGCCAGGCGGCCACGCGCATGCAGGCTGGTGCTGTTCTGAAACATCGAAAACGGCAGGCCATTGACCGAAGTGGTCATCGAGGCATTGGGCAGCACGCGCGGCAACAGCGGCGATGTGGCCATCGGACGTGTCTTGCTCACGTCCATGTCCACTTGGTAGATGTCACCCCTGAACGTGGCGCCGATCTCGCTGTCGATGAGCTGCGGCGTCAGGCGTCCATCCATGCAACTGGTGCGGCGCATGGCCGGATTGGCGGCCAGGCAGCTGCCGATGCTGGCGGCGCCCAGCCAGGATTGCTGGCTGACCTTGGCATGCGCCATCCAGCGCGAATCGAACGTGTAGGCCAATCCGCCATCGGACTGCGAGGCAAACCCGAGTCCGTGGAAACCCAGCGAATGATAGGGACTGGCTGTCGGCGTATCCGAGGTGCTGCTGGTCAGCAGCACCCACGACTGGCTGCCGCCGGCATGCCAGACCGGCAGGAGTACGCTGTCGATCGCCGCATCCGCGGTGACAGTCGGCGTGGACGTCTGCTGACCGTCGACGTCCTGCTGCTGCGCCTGCCCGCTGGCGGCCACAGCCTGCCCGGCCACCATGAGCGGCAAGGACAGGAACAGACTGGCAAGCAGGCGACGCATGAAAAACTCCCAAGGCCCCGATGAGACCTTCCCAAGCCGGCAGGAGTTCCTGCCGAGGCTTCTCTCAGGTTCCATCTTACGTATTTTACCTTTTGCTAACAAGTAACCAGCCATCCCGCCGGTGTGCGCCGGTTCACGTATTTCCGTGATACCGCTGTCTTTTTTGCCGGAAAGCGGAGCCGTATCACAGGTATACTGTTCAGGTGCCATCATCCCGCAGGATCGCGGTCGCGATGACTATCGAGCCTTCAAAACTGATTCCAACTGCAAACCAGTCCCCGCTGGTCGGGGAGGCATTGCAGCAGTTGGTCGAACGGCTGATCTGCGCTGCCAGCGCGGATTCGCTGCTTGCCGCCTGCCAGGCATACGCCGACGTGAACTCGCCCGGATCGCGCATCCGTTGGCGTGAAGTCGACACCGGCAAAAATCCTGGGGATCGGGGAGACGGCACGCTCGCGCATGATCGCCAGGCCATGCGCGAACTGGAAATCCTGCCGCTGCCCGCGGACCAGGCGTCCTGTTGGCGCTGGATCGGGCACATGGTGCAGCAGCGCCTGGAGCAATTGACCGACCTGGACAGCCTGTTCGACACCGTCTCGCGTCTGGCCCAGGCCGAACGCCTGCAACGCGCGTTGTTCAGCATTGCCGATCTGGTCAACACCAGCCACAACACCACGTCGATGATGCAGGCCCTGCACCGCATCATCAGCACGCTGATGTATGCGGAGAGCTTCTACGTGGTGCTGTACGACCGCGAGCACGACAGCATCCGTTTTCCATATTTTGTCGATACCGCCGACGACCAGGTCCCGTCCGAGGACAAACCCTGCCCGCTCGAGTCCATCCGCCACACCATCACCTGGCACCTCATCCGCTCCAACCGGTCGCTGATGGGTCCCGTGGAGGAGCTGGCCGAACAGGTCGACGGCCCCCTCAAAGGCGCCGGCCCGATCTGCGTGGATTGGCTGGGCGTACCCATGCGCCATGGCGACGTCGTCACCGGCGGACTGGTCGTGCAGAGCTACAACGAGCACGCCCGCTACACCGAACAGGATCGCGAACTGCTCACTTACGTGGCCCAGCACCTGCAGACGGCACTGGATCGGCGCCGCGCCAAGGACGAGCTGGAAAGCCGCGTGGCCCAGCGCACCCATGCCCTGCGCGAAGCCAACCGCGTGCTGCAACAACAAGTGCTGGAGCGCCAGCGTGGCGAACGCCTGCAGGCCACCCTGTTCCGCATTGCCGAACTGACCAACATCGTGGACAGCCCGGACAGCTTCTACGCTTCCATCCATCAGGTGGTCGGCACCCTGCTGTATGCGCGCAATTTCTACATTGCCCTGTTGGACGAAGAACATGACCGGCTGAATTTCCCCTACTCGGTTGACGAGATCGACGTCCGCATCACCTCGCGCGTACTCGGCCACGGCACCACCGAATACGTGTTGCGCCACGGCAGGCCGCTGCTGGCGCGCCGGGAAGACATCGAGCGGTTGGCCGAAGCCGGCGAAGTCGTTCGCTCCGGCACGCCCGCCGTGTGCTGGCTGGGCGTGCCGCTGATCTGGAACGAAAAGGTCATGGGCGTGCTGGCCGTGCAAAGCTATTCCCCGGAGCATGTCTACGGCCCCACCGATCAGGAACTGCTGACTTTCGTCAGCTACCACATCGCCAACGCCCTGCAGCGCATCCAGGACAACGAGGCCCTGAAGCAGGCCTATGCCGACATGGAACGGCGCGTGGTCGAACGCACCCGCGCGCTGGCCCTGGCCAACCGCGACCTGCGCATGCAGGTGGCCGAGCGCGAACGCGTCGAACGCCGCCTCAAGTACGAAACCCTGCACGACCCGCTGACCGGCCTGCCCAACCGCGCGCTGCTGCTGCGCCGTCTGGAAGTGGCCATGAAGCGCTACCGCTCGGATGACGGACTGCTGTTCGCCGTGCTGTTCATCGACCTGGACCGCTTCAAGGTCATCAACGATTCGGTCGGCCATCTGATCGGCGACGACCTGCTGTTCCAGGTGGGCGGACGTATCCGCGCCTGCCTGAAATCGCGCGACACCGTGGCGCGACTGGGCGGCGACGAGTTTGCCGTGCTGCTGGAATCCATCCGCGAGGAGCGCGCGGCGCAGAAGGTGGCCGAACGCATCATCGAGGCGCTGCACAAGCCCTTCCGCATCGGCGTGAAGGAATTGTTCACCTCGGCCTCGATCGGCATATCCATGGCATCTTCGGCCTACCGACGCCCCGAGGAACTGCTGCGCGATGCCGACTCGGCCATGTACAGCGCCAAGGCCGGCGGCCGCCATCGCGCCGAAACCTTCGACGACCGCCTGCGTCACCAGGCCATGCAGGTGCTGGAAATCGAGGGCGACCTGCGCCGGGCCATCACGCGTCGCGAATTCGTGCCCTATTACCAACCCGTCGTGCGCATGGCCGACAGCCGCATCGTGGGTTACGAGGCCCTGTTGCGCTGGCGCCATCCCGAGCGCGGCGTCCTGCTGCCGGGCGATTTCCTGAGCGTGGCCGAGGATGCCGGTTGCGCCGAGGACATCGACTGGCAAATCTTCGAGCAGGTCTGTCGCGACGCCGCCGCGTTGAGCGTCGAAAACCGTTTCATCAGCATCAACCTGTCCGCGCGCCACTTCCTGTCGCCCGAACTGGAGTCGCGGCTGACCGGCCTGATGACAAGTTGCAACGTGGCTCCGGAACGCCTGCGTCTGGAAGTCACCGAGGGCACGCTGCTGGAGAATCCCGTGCACATCAAGCGCACGCTGGAAGCCTTCCGTGATCATGGCCTGAGCATCGCCCTGGACGATTTCGGCACCGGCTACTCCTCGCTGAGCTACATGCACCAGTATCCCATCGCAGTGCTCAAGATCGACCAGTCGTTCGTGGCCAACCTGGACGAATCGGACACCAATCAGAGCAAGATGGTGGTGCGCGCCATACTCGCCCTGGCCAGCTCGCTCGACGTGCAGGTGATCGCCGAAGGCATCGAAACACCGCTGCAGCAACAGGTGCTCGAACGCATGGGCTGCCGCCTCGGGCAGGGCTATCTCTAT
>DASSTF010000220.1:0-7257 GCA_035708045.1 Rhodanobacteraceae bacterium
TCGTCTTGTAAGGAGTCGCGGATTGTAGAAGGGGCGAGGGGCGAGCCGTGAGGGTGCTTCGCCGGCAGTTGGCGCAAGTGCCTCGGCGGGAAGCGAGCCGGATGCTGCGAGTTCACGGGCGTTCGCTCAGAACACCCTCACTACTCGCCCCTCATCCCTCGCTCAAACCACCCGTGCGCGCAGCAGATCGTGGATGTTCAGTGCCCCCACCACGCGCCGCGTGTCGTCGACCACCAGCAGCGCGTGGATCTTGTGGGTTTCCATCAGCTGCGCGGCTTCGGCGGCCAGCTTCTCCGGGCCGATCACCTTGGGATTGCGGCTCATGGCTTCACCGACCGACGCGGTGCGCAGGTCGACGCCGTGGTCGTCCAGCATGCGGCGCAGGTCGCCGTCGGTGAACACGCCCAGCAGTCGCGCATCGTCATCCACGATCGCGGTCATGCCCAGACCCTTGCGGGACATCTCCATCAACGCCTCGGTGAGCGTGGCGTCGACGCGCACCATCGGGATCGCGTCGCCGATGTGCATCACGTCCGAAATTTTCATCAACCGGTGGCCCAGTGCGCCGGCCGGATGCGAACGCGCGAAATCGTCGGCGGTGAACCCCCGCGCTTCCAGCAGTGCGATCGCCAGAGCGTCGCCAAGCACCAGCGCCGCGGTGGTGCTGGCGGTCGGCGCCAGGCCCAGCGGGCAGGCCTCGGCAGGGACGCTGACGTCCAGGTGGATGTCGGCCTGGCGCGCCAGCGAGGAGTTGGCGTTGCCGGTCATGGCGATCAGCGGGATGCCCTGGCGCTTGATGACCGGCAGGATGAACAGCAGTTCATCGGTTTCGCCGGAGTTGGACAACGCCAGCACGATGTCCTGCGGCTGGATCATGCCCAGGTCGCCGTGGCTGGCTTCACCTGGATGCACGAAGAATGCCGGCGTGCCGGTGGAGGCCAGGGTCGCCGCGACCTTGCGTGCGATGTGGCCGGACTTGCCCATGCCCGAGACCACCACGCGTCCGTTGCAGTCGAGGATGCGCAGGCAGGCCTCGCTGAAGGCGCCGTCGATGCGCGGCTCCAGCGAACAGATGGCGGCCGCCTCGATGGCGATCACGGTGCGCGCGCTTCGCACCAGCGCATCGTGGCCCTCGGTGTGGGGCGCAAGCAGGGAGTCGGCTGATTGGGCGTTCATGAGTCTTCTATGCAAGGCAAAAAGGCCGAAACCAGCAGTTGTGATGGCGATGTGATTCCGGTGTCCGTGGTTTTCGATTACCATTCCACATTCTCATTTTACCGTCATATAACATGCGTCGTGTGGTTCAGGTGCGGTTGGGTTCGCGCGCCCCCGGCACTCGTTGTCCGGCACCGGCGATATCCGGAGATTCATGGATACGCAAACCATCAAGTCATTGATTGAAAAGGCGCTTCCCGACGCGGTTGTCGAGGTGCATGGTGATGACGGCGTGCATTTCGAGGCGAATGTGACCAGCGCCGCCTTTGCCGGCAAGCTGCCGCTGGCGCGCCATCGCCTGGTCTACGCCGCCCTGGGCGACCTCATGGGCGGCGCCATCCACGCGCTCAGCCTGAAAACCCTGACACATGAAGAAGCCGCCGCGCGCGGCTCGCAAGGATAACCCTGCCCATGGCCAAGATCGTCATTTCCGGCGGCCGCCCCCTCGAGGGCGACGTCAGCATTTCCGGCGCCAAGAACGCCGTGTTGCCGATTCTGGCGGCCACGCTGCTGGCCGACGAACCGGTCAGCATCGGCAACGTGCCGCATCTGCACGACGTCACCACCACCATGGAGCTGTTGGGCGGCATGGGCGTGCAGCTGGTGCTCGACGAGCGCATGAAGATCCACATCGATCCGCGCACCGCCGACCGCTATTTCGCGCCCTACGAACTGGTCAAGACCATGCGCGCCTCGATCCTGGTGCTGGGGCCGCTGGTGGCGCGCTTCGGCGAGGCCGAGGTGTCATTGCCGGGCGGTTGCCAGATCGGCTCGCGTCCGGTCGACCAGCACATCCGCGGCCTGCAGGCGCTGGGCGCGCAGGTCGACGTGGAGAACGGCTACATCAAGGCTCGCGCCAAGCGCCTCAAGGGCGCGCGCGTGGTCATGGACATGGTGACCGTGACCGGCACCGAGAACATCATGATGGCGGCGACCCTGGCCGAGGGCACCACCATCATCGAGAACGCCGCGCAGGAGCCCGAAGTGGTCGACCTGGCGCATTGCCTCAACGCCATGGGCGCGCAGATCGAAGGCGAAGGCACCAACACGCTGGTCATCCACGGCGTCGAGCGCCTGCACGGCTGCCACTACGATGTGCTGCCCGACCGCATCGAAACCGGCACCTTCCTCATCGCCGGCGCCATCACCGGCGGTCGGGTGCGCACGCGCAACTCCCGCCCGTCCACGCTGGAAGCGGTGCTGTCCAAGCTGGAAGAAACCGGCGCGCACATCGATACCGGCGAAGACTGGATCGAACTGGACATGCGCGGCCATCGCCCGCGCGCCATCAACTTGACCACGGCGCCATATCCGGCTTTCCCCACCGACATGCAGGCACAGTTCACCGCGCTCAACTGCGTGTCCGAAGGCGTCGGCGTGGTCACCGAGACGGTGTTCGAGAACCGTTTCATGCACGTGCATGAGTTGCAGCGCCTGGGCGCGGACATCCGCCTGGAAGGCAACACCGCCATCGTGCAGGGCGTGAGCCACATGAGCGGCGCGCCGATCATGGCCACCGACCTGCGTGCCTCGGCCTGCCTGGTCCTGGCCGGCCTGGTGGCTGACGGCGACACCAGTGTCGATCGCGTGTACCACATCGATCGCGGTTACGAGAACATCGAGGAAAAACTCGGAGGCCTCGGCGCCAACATCCGGCGCCTGCCGAACTGATCGAACACGCTGGCAGGGCGTGCCGCCCTACGGATGTTGCGGCGTCTTTACGATTTGCGGGATGGCCGTTCGGCCAGCTTGACGGCTTCAAAATCCGCCACGCACGGGTGCCGTCCATCCACCGGGCAGACCATCGGTGGCCGGCACAATTGCGTGGTCTGCATGCCGGCTTCCGCGGCGGCATCGAGTTCTTCGACAATGTCGGAGAGAAACAGGATGTCGGCGGGCGGCAAGCCGATGGCTTCGGCAATGGCGCGATAGGATGCCGTCTCGCGCTTGTGGCCGACGCGGGTATCGAACCAGCCGGAAAAAAGACCGCTCAGGTCGCCGGCTTCGCTGTAACCGAACAGCAGTTTCTGCGCCGGCACCGATCCCGATGAATACACATACAGGTCGATGCCCTGTTCGCGCCAGTCGCGCAGGCAGCCGGCCACCTCGGGATACATGTGCGCGCGATAGGCGCCGCTTTCGTAGCCGTCCTTCCAGATCATCCCCTGCAACGCCTTGAGCGGCGTGGCTTTGCGGTCGATGTCGATCCAGTGGAGCAGGGTGGCGATGATGCTCTCGGTATCGGCCTCGGCGATATCCGCCTCGCGCGCCGTCTCGCTCAGCCAGTGCCCGACTTCGGGGTCACCCGCATGGGTTTCGACGAAAGCGCGCAGGTGCTCGTGCGCGTACGGAAACAGCACGTCCTTGACGAAGCTGATTGAACTGGTCGTGCCTTCGATGTCGGTGAGGATGGCGCGGATGGGCATGTTTTTTTAGGGGCGAGGGGCGGGGGATGAGTAGCGAGGGCGCAAGACACGCGTTATCGCTTTTTCTTGAGCGATGAGTGGCAAGGATGGACGGATCAGCGCACCCATACTACCCATCTCCACCCCCATTCCCATTCTCGAACAACGCTTCTACACACATTCAACGCGCCCTCGCTACTCGTCCCTCGCCCCTCGTCTCTCGTCCACCTGCATGCGCGGGAAGCGCTCGGCGATGTCGTCGCCGGTGAAGTTCGCCACCCAGCCATCCTTGTTGGTGAACAGGCGAATGGCGACGAAGTACGGCGCCTCGCTCATGTCGAACCAGTGGCGGGTGCCGTCGGGCACGCCGATCAGGTCGCCGGCCTGGCACAGCACGTCGTACACCTTGTCGCCGATGTGCAGGGTGAATTGGCCGGAGCCGGCAACGAAGAAACGCACTTCGTCCTCGCTGTGGGTGTGTTCGCTCAGGAACTTCTGCCGCAGCGCCGCGCGGTCGGGGTGGTCGGGCGTCAGGCTGATCACGTCCACGGACTGATAGCCTTCGTTGCGCATCAGGCGGTCGATGTCGTGCCGGTAGGCGGCGATCACGGTGTCCTGGCTGGCTCCCGGGGCGACTGGCTGGCTGGCTTGCCATTGCTCGAAGCGGACGCCGACGGCGCCAAGTTCGCGGCTGATGTCGGCCGGATCCTCGTAGGCGTTCAGGGGTTGATTGCCACGGGTTTCGGCGTAGATGCGCAGACGGCTCATGTCGTCAGTCTCTTGAGGTCAAGCTCGCATTCGAGCAGGAAATTCAGCGCTTCGAGGTGGCGTCGCGCCTCGGCCATGTCGCGGCCCCAGGCATACATGCCGTGGCCGTCGACAAGGTAGGCGTGCAGCGGCTTGCCTGCGTCGAGCCAGGCGTCCACGTGGGCGGCAAGATCGGGCATGTGCTGGTTGTTGGGAAACACGGGCACGGTCAGCACGCTTTCGTGGGTGTCGAAACCGGTGATGGCCTTTTGCAATTCCCAGCCTTGCAGATGTACGGCGCCGGCCTCGGCAAACAGGCGCGATGCCACGCTCTGCGCGCGCGAATGCGTATGCAGTATGGCTCCGGTTTCCGGAAAGCGCCGGTAGATCTGGAGGTGGAGAAGCGTCTCTGCCGAGGGTTTCAGGGTGGTGTTCTGCGCCTTGCCGGTGTCGATGTCCAGCACGAGGATGTCGTCCGGTGTCAGCCGACCCTTGTCCCGGCCCGATGCGGTAATGGCCGCATGGGTATCGTCCAGGCGCATCGAGAAGTTGCTGCTGGTGGCGGGCGTCCAGCCGAGCACCGCAAGATCGGCAGCGGTTTCGACGATGGCCTTGGCGCATGCGGCCATGTGTTGCCGGGTGTCGGCGGGCAGGGAGTGCATTGGCAAATGGACGTCCATACGGTGCGGCATGATAACACGCGGCAGACCTTGGCATGACTGGTAATGCGAGTCATTCTCGGGACTCAGTGTGCATTGCCGTCGGGGGTGTAAGATGAAGCCGATGCCGATCCGGCAACCGTGCGTCGGTCGGCCTTTTCCCGATGGAGGATCCATACATGTCGCACCATGAAAAAGACAATGAGGCGAATATCGAATCGCGCCGTCATTTCCTCAAGATGGCCGCGGGAACGGCAGCCGTCGCCGCGGTTGCCGGCACCGGTGCTTTTGCGCGTCTGGCGCATGCCGGTGGCTTGCCGCCGCTGAGCGAGTCCGATCCGATGGCCAAGGCGCTGGATTACACCGAGGATGCCAGCTCCACCAAGAACCCGAAACACAAGAAGGGTGACGATTGCGCCAACTGCACGTTCTACAAGGGCAAGTCCGGTGCGGCGCGCGGTCCGTGTCAGTTATTTCCGGGCAAGTCGGTCAACGCCAAGGGCTGGTGCGTGTCGCACAACCGCAAGACATCCTGATCTTTCTTCCATGCGACAGACACGAAAAAGCCGGCGCAATGCCGGCTTTTTCGTGTCCGCATGGAACATGCGGGACAGATTGAACATTGCCACCCGGGCATACCGACTGAGGAGCTGACCCGGACGGGCTCCCGGGTGGCAATACCGGGGCCCACTGCCAAGTGAATAACCCGCGGACCAGCGATGATACTCCCAGGCGGGCCGATCCGGCCAACGGGTGTGGCGTATTTTTCTTTACTTGAAATGCATCTTTCTATAAATCAATGAGTTATAGAAGATCATTGATGTTGTTTTGGTGGAAAATTATCCATACGGAAGAGTATGGATGGCCGGATTTCAGCTCAACCGGCCTTGCGCAGGTGGCTGTGCCGGCGACTGTACAGGAAGTAGATGACCAGGCCCAATGCCGTCCAGATACCCAGCACGATCCAGTTGAAGGCCTGCAGCGTGGCCAGCAGGGAAAAGCAGCTGAGCACGCCGGCGACACAGGTGAACCAGGGCCACGGCACGCGGAAGGTGCGTGGCAGGTCGGGCTGGGTGTAACGCAGGATCAGCACGCCGGCGCACACCGCCGAGAACGCCAGCAAGGTGCCCATGGACGTGAGGTCGGCCAGCAGATCGAGCGGAAAGATGGCGGCCAGCAGGGCGATCGCGCAACCGGTGATGACCGTATTGATGTGCGGCGTGCGATAGCGCGGGTGAACCTTGGCGAAAACCTTGGGCAGCATGCCGTCGCGCGCCATGATCATGAAGATGCGCGGTTGCGCGATGACCATCACGAGCACCACCGAAGCCAGCCCGATCATGGCGCCGACTTCGACGATGCCGCGCAGCCAGCCCAGCGACGCGTGCGCGGCCACCGCGGTGACCACTGGATCGGTGGTGTCCAGCAACTTGTAGGAGATCAGGCCGGTCAGCACGGCCGACATCGCCAGATACAGGACGGTGCAGATGCCGAGCGACATCATGATGCCGAACGGCAGGTCACGTTGCGGATTCTTGCATTCCTGGGCGGCGGTCGAGGTGGCCTCGAATCCGATGTAGGCGAAAAACACCATGGCCGCGCCGCGCATGATGCCCGACCAGCCGTATTTGCCCGGCCCCTCGTTGGCGGGGATGAACGGTTGCCAATGTTCCGGGTTCACGTAGCGGTATCCCGCAACCACCACGATCACGATCAGGCTGACCTTGATCAGCACCATCAGCGCGTTGAGTCCGGAGGATTCGCGGATGCCGATATAGCACAGCCAGGTAAGTCCCAGCACCAGCGCCACGGCCGGCAGGTTGAACAGATGGCCGGTGGCGACCAGGTGGCCGTCGGTGAAAGCCAGCGGCGCGGAAGTCAATGCCGGTGGCAGGTGGATCCCGACATGGGCCAGCAGACTGGTGAAATAGCCGGTCCAACTGGTGGCCACCGCCGAAGCGGAAATGCCGTACTCGGCCACCATGTTCCAGCCGATGAACCAGGCCGCCAGTTCGCCCAGCGACGCATAGGCATAGGAATAGGAACTGCCGGAAATCGGAATCAGGGTGGCGAATTCGGCATAGCAGAGTGCGCTGAAACCGCTGCAGATGGCCGCGATCACGAATGACAGCAACACGGCAGGCCCCGCGTGCTCGGCTGCCGCCGTACCGGTCACGACGAAGATGCCGGTACCGATGACCGCGCCGATGCCGAGCGCGGTGATGCCCCAC
>DASSTF010000221.1:0-9391 GCA_035708045.1 Rhodanobacteraceae bacterium
CAAGTTCAAGGCGCTGGCCGACAAGCTCGGGCATTTCACGGTCACCGAAACCGGCTGGCCCAAGCTGGATCCGTTCATGGACACGCTGGACGGCCAACCCGAACCCGTGCGCGAGCCGCCGGTGATCCTCTACCACTCCACGTTTTCCCCTTCCTGGAGCGCCGCCGACACGCTTTATGAAGAGGTCAAGCGCCTTTCGCGCGACGGCCAATGGCGCTGGATCGTCACCTTCCATCCCAAGATGAACGCGGACACCGTGGCCCGCTACAAGGCACTGGAAAACGAGCACCTGCGCTTTGCCGACAACGACAACATCCTCGAGCTTTTTTCGCAGGTCGACATGATGTGCTCGGACACCAGTTCCGCGCTCAACGAATTCCTGCTGACCGGCAAACCGGTGGTCACTTTCAACAACCGCCGCCCCGGGCCGCAGTTGATCGACATCCACGATCCGGCCGATTTCGAGCCGGCGATACGCCATGCGCTCAGTCGTCCACCGGCATTGATGGCTGCAATCCACGACTATGCGCAGGCCATCCACCCGTACCACGACGGCCAATCCAGCGAACGCATCCTCCAGGCCATCGACGCCTTCATCGCGGCCGGCGGAAGAAACCGCAAGCGCAAGCCCGCCAACCTGTGGCGCAAGCTCAAGATCCGCAAACGCATCGGCTACTGGAAACCCTGAAACCGCTCCATGCCGGTTTGGGGAAACCGTTGCAACCGTTAGACTGGAGAGTCACCACGGCCCCGCACCCATGACCACACGACCCCACCACTACAGCGACACGTTCTCCGCCCTGTGGCCCTGGCTGCCGCTGTGGATCCTGGTCGCGCTGATCGCGATCTTCTCACACGGCCCGATGCCGCTGTACTCCACGCGCACCCTGGCGGTGGCATGGGACATGTGGAGTCATGGCCAATGGCTGGTGCCGCATCTCAATGGCCAACCCTACAGCGAAAAGGCGCCGCTGCTGTTCTGGATGATCCATGCCGGCTGGTTCGTGTTCGGCGTCAGCGACATCTGGCCGCGCGTGCTGGAGGTGGGTTTCGGCGCGACCGAACTGATCCTGGCCATGCTGCTGGCCAGGCGCCTGTTCCCCGAACGCCCATGGGTGGCGCGCGCCACGCCGTGGATGTTGCTGGCGCTGTGCTACGCCTTCCTGTTCGACCTGCAGATCATGTACGACGTGCTGCTGGCCGTGTGGGCGCTGGCGGCGTTGCTGTGCCTGACGCCCAAACCCGATCGCGCGGAGCCGCGCTGGTTGCTGTTCGGCGTGTGCATCGGCCTGGGCCTTCTGACCAAGGGGCCGGTGATGCTGCTGCACGTGGTGTTCCCGTGGCTGCTCGGGCCGCTGTGGTGCGACTGGGCGCGCGAGCATCGCGCGCGTTGGTACGGGCGCGGCGTGTTGTCGGTACTGCTGGGGCTGGTGATCCTGGCGGCCTGGGTGGCGCCGGCGGTGCATGTCGGCGGTGAGGCCTATCGCCATCGCCTGCTGTTCACCCAGACCGCCGCGCGCGTGGTCGACGGCGTGCAGCACGCCATGCCGCTGCAGAGCCACTCGCGGCCGTGGTGGTGGTATTTCTCGCAGTTCCCGGTGATCCTGTTCCCGTTCTTCTTCTGGCCGCGCGCATGGGCCGCCCTGGTCACTCTGCGCCGTCCGCTGGGAACCGGCATCCGCTTCTGCCTGTGCTGGCTGCTGCCGATGCTGCTGGCGCTGTCGCTGATCAGCGGCAAGCAGGCGTACTACCCGTTGCCCGAATTCGCCGGCGTCATGCTGCTGCTGGCCGGCGCCATCGCCGTGCTGCGCGAACGCCATCCGACCCTGGCGCGGCATGCCTGGCTGGGCACGTGGCTGCTGGGACTGGGCAGCATCGTGCTGGCCGTGGTGCTGTTCGTGATGCCGTGGCTGCTCGAAAGCGATCTTGTCCACAGCGCCTGGGCCGTCGCCGTGGCCGCCAACGGCCGCTACGTCAGCGTCGTGTTCCTGCTGCTGGGTCTGTTGCTGTTCGTGCGCGGTCGCGGCGAAATGCGGCGCCTGGCGATTGCCGGGCTGATCGGTGCACTGGCCTTCAACACCTTGTTCACGCTGGCCTGGTGGCCGCGCTATGACCTGCATCCCACCGCCCAATTGCTGCACCGTGCCGAGGCCGACAACCGCGCCCTCGCGTACGTGGGCGGTTACGACGGCCAGTTCCACTTCGACGGTCGTCTGACCCATCCCATCCAGGAGCTGTACAGCCCCGCCGCCATCCAGCGTTTCGCGCGCCGACACCCCGACGGACTGATCGTCACCCATCCCGACCAACCGCTCGACCAGGCGCGCCGCTACGCCATCCTGATCCAGCCCTTCCGCTCCTCCTGGACAGTAACCTGGCCCGCGCGCACGCTGGCCGACATCCAGGCAGGACGCACTCCCGCCGAACCCAGGCAGCCCACCCGCATCATCGACCCGATGCACCCTGGCCGCTATCGCGCCCAGCCATGAATGCCGCGCTGATCGCCAACCTGCGCGCGCAATGCGACGGTCCGCGGGACGGTGCGCTGTTGCGATTCTCGCTGGCCAATGCCTTGCTGGCAGAAGGCGATGCCGGGGAAGCTGCCACGCAATGCCGCCGCGCGCTCGACTTCGATGCGCATTATTCCGCCGCGTGGAAATTGCTGGGCAAGGCGTTGCTGGCAGACGGCGACGAAGCGGGTGCCGCCGAAGCCTGGCGACAGGGCATCGCCGTGGCTGCCGAACGTGGCGACAAGCAGGCCGAAAAGGAAATGGCGGTGTTTTTGCGGCGTCTGGAGAAATCCCTGTAAAGGCGGACATACCCGCGAGCGCAACACCATCCCCACCCCGGCCCTCCCCTTGAAGGGGAGGGAGCAAGAGCGGATCGCTCTATGGATATCTCGCGCAAAAAGCCCTCCCCTTCAAGGGAGGGTTGGGTGGGGATGGTGTTGAACCGACACCCCCAATCCGCACCTAGCCCTCATAAGGATTGGCCAACCCATGCCCCGAAAACCGCCTGTAATGCCACTGGTACTGGGTGAACGCCCGCTCCACGCACAACTCCACGCCACGGTTGAGGGCACGGCAGGCGGCGTCGAGATCGGCATCGGCAAGACCTACGGGAGCCGGCAGGAAATGCACGCGATAACCGCCTCCGCGTGGCAAACGCTCGGCAAAAGCGAACAACACCGTGGCCCCGGTGCGCGCGGCCAGACGCGGCAGCAGCACCATGGTCAGGGCGTCGCGCCCGAAAAACGGGGCAATGCGGCCCTCGCCGGCCCGCGGTTTCTGATCAGGCAGGATGCCGACCGCAGCGCCCGCAGCCAGCCGCTTGTACAGCGTGCGCACGCCGGCGCCCTCGGCACGCACCTGCTCGGGCGCCAGATCGCCGCGCACCCGTCGCAACAACGACTCCAGCGCCCGCACGTGCGGCGGGCGATAGAGGATGGCCATGCGGGTATGCGCGCACAGCCAGTAATTCAGCAGTTCCCAACACCCCAGGTGCGGAGCGGCGACGATGACGCCCTTGTCCGCGGCCAACGCCTCCTCGAACCATTCCAGGCCACGCACCTCGCGCACGCACGCCAGCGCCCGGTGCGCACCGCGCCCCCAGATCCAGGCCATCTCGACCATCGAACGCCCGAAATCCCGCATCGCCTGACCCACCAGCTCCTCGCGCTCCGCCGCCGACAACGCAGGCCGCGCCAGCCCGATATTGACCCGCACCTGCCGCGCCGCCCGGCTCCCGACACGCCACATCAACCACCCCAATCCCGCGCCGATGCCATGCAGGACGCGCAACGGCAGCAGCGCCACAAGGCGCATCACGAGGTACAGCAGGGCGACATCCGGACGCATGGGCTTTTCGAGGGACGAGGGACGAGGGACGAGGGACGAGGGACGGTCAAAGCATAGCCTGCGCTTGCCCTACTGCCCATGCTTGCCACTAAGCTTGTCCCTGCCCGCGTCCCCGCAAATCAAGCCACAACCTCCAAACGAGCACCCTCGCTACCCGCCCCTCATCCCTCGCCCCTCCCCCATGATCTCCCTCATCCAACGCGTCACCGAAGCCAGCGTCCACGTCGACGGCGAACTCGTCGGCGCCATCGGCCCCGGTCTTCTGGCCCTGGTGGCGGTGGAGCCGGCCGATGGCGAAACGCAGGCGCGCCGGATGCTCGAACGCCTGCTTGGCTACCGCGTCTTTTCCGACGCCGAGGGCCGCATGAACCGCTCCCTCGTCGACACTGGCGGCGGCCTGCTGCTGGTGCCCCAATTCACCCTGGCCGCCGACACCCGCAAGGGCATGCGCCCGAGTTTTGCCAGCGCCGCCAGCCCGGAGCACGGCCGGCAGATGTTCGCGCGCCTGCTGGAGCTGGCGCAGGTCGCATACCCGGGGGTGGAAAAAGGCCGTTTCGGTGCCCATATGAAGGTCAGCCTGATCAACGATGGCCCGGTCACCTTCCGACTGCTGGCGCGTTGACGCAAACACCCGTCGCGGCACGCTTTTTGCTAGCTGCGTCGGCACTTGACATGACCTTGAACTCTGGTCAAAAAATCACCATTTCGTTATACTGAACGGTTCTTGCGCCCGGTGCCCAATGTCCATGGATAACAACCCTACTCATCAGCAACAGTCCGAAATCAAGCAGCTCATCACCAAGGGCCGCGAACAGGGCTATCTGACCTACAGCGAGGTCAACGACCACCTGCCTGATGACGTGGTCGATACCGAGCAGATAGAAGACATCATCTCGATGATCAACGGCATGGGCATCGAGGTGCTGGAGTCGGCCCCCGATTCGGACACCATCAATCCCGACGCCCCCAGCGGCGACGACGACGACACGGCCACCGAGGAGGCCGTGGCGCTGCTGTCGGCCGTGGACGCCGAGGTCGGTCGCACCACCGATCCGGTGCGCATGTACATGCGCGAAATGGGCACGGTGGAACTGCTGACCCGCGAGGGCGAAATCGCCATCGCCAAGCGCATCGAGGAAGGCCTCAACCAGGTCCACGAGGCGCTGGCGCGCTTCCCGTGGTCGATCGAGCTGATGCTCGAGGAATACGATCGCCACCTCGACGGCAAGCGCCGCATGAGCGAGATCGTGGCCGGTTTCAACGACCTCATCGCCGAGGCCGACGAGAAGGCTGCCGCCATCGCCGAGGCCAAGGCCAACGGCACCTGGGACGATGACGACGAGGAAGAAACCGCGGAAGACGAGGACGAGGACAACAGCGGCAGCGGCCCCGATCCGGAGGAAGTGCGCCGCCGCATGGAATCCATGCGCGAGACCTACGCCAAGTTCCAGAAGGCCATTGCCAAGGGCGACATCAACGACAAGAAGATCGTCCACCTGCGCGAGCAGATGTCCGAAACCTTCCTGTCGCTGAAACTGCCCTCGGCCCTGATCGACGGCTTCGTGCGCAAGGTGCGCGAAGTGGTGTCCGACGTGCGTCGTCACGAGCGCGTGATCATGGACATCATGGTGCGCCAGGTGCGCATGCCGCGTTCGGAATTCCTCAAGGCCTTCCCCACCAACGAAGGCAACGTCGAGTGGATCGCCGACCTCGCCCGCAAGCGTCAGAAATGGACGCCCGGTCTCAAGAAGCACCGCGAGGAACTGGAAGAGGAACAGCAGAAACTGGCCGCCGTGGCCGCCACGCTGCACCTGCCGCTGGTGGACATCAAGGAAATCAACCGCAACATGTCCATCGGCGAGGCCAAGGCCCGCCGCGCCAAGAAGGAAATGGTCGAGGCCAACCTGCGCCTGGTCATCTCGATCGCCAAGAAGTACACCAACCGCGGTTTGCAGTTCCTCGACCTCATCCAGGAAGGCAACATCGGCCTGATGAAGGCCGTGGACAAGTTCGAATACCGTCGCGGCTACAAGTTCTCGACCTACGCGACCTGGTGGATCCGCCAGGCCATCACCCGCTCGATCGCCGACCAGGCGCGCACCATCCGTATCCCGGTGCACATGATCGAGACGATCAACAAGCTCAACCGCATCAGCCGCCACATGCTGCAGCAGTACGGCCGCGAGGCGACCCCGGAAGAGCTGGCCAAGGCCATGGAAATGCCCGAGGACAAGGTGCGCAAGGTGATGAAGATCGCCAAGGAACCGATCTCGATGGAAACCCCGATCGGCGACGACGAGGATTCGCACCTGGGCGATTTCATCGAGGACGGCAACATCGAATCCCCGATCGACACCGCCACCGAAACCGGCCTGATGGAAACCGTGCGCGAAGTGCTCGCCGGCCTGACGCCGCGCGAGGCCAAGGTGCTGCGCATGCGCTTCGGCATCGACATGAATACCGACCACACGCTCGAAGAAGTCGGCAAACAGTTCGACGTCACCCGCGAGCGCATTCGCCAGATCGAGGCGAAGGCCCTGCGCAAGCTGCGCCACCCGACACGCTCGGAGCAGCTCCGCAGCTTCCTCGAAGAATAAGCCCCGCCAATTGTTCCCCTCTCCCGCCGGGAGAGGGGCAAGGGGTGAGGGTACGCCGAAGCCACACCGCGAAACCGGCCGCCGACTGCCAGATTCCCGTTCGGAGGCTTACGCCGCGGAATGCTGCGCCGTATGGTCGACGGGCGGCACGGCCTCATCGCCAGCCGCCTGCGGCGGCGCGATCAACGCCCGAAACTCCCCGATCGAATCCCCCGTCGCCGCGACCAGCAAGCCATCCCCGACCTGCAGCCGCGTTGATCCATTCGGCACGATCTCGCTTTCGCCGCGAATCAGCCCGACAATCAGCACGCCCATCTCCGCCAGCCCGAGACTCCGCACTTCCCGGCCCGCGACCGGGGTGCCGGCTGCCACGTTGACGCTGTAAAGTTGCTCACCGCGCCGGCGCAGCGGCACGCCCTCGCCGCGATCGAGCGCATGCTGCAGTTCACTCGTCAGAATGTCGCGATCCAGGCTGACCTGCCGGCGGCGCAACAGCTCGGCCGCAGTTTCGTAATACAGGTCGCGGTATACCGGGCTGTCGCCCGGCGTCGACACCTGGCCCTCGTAAATGGTCGGATACTTGGCGTGGCGCGTCAGCGTCAACTGCACGATGAACGCCAGCGCGACCGCCAGCATTGTCGGCATGATGAGCTGAAAGCCGCTGGTCATCTCGATCACCATCACCATCGACGCGATCGGCACCCGCGCCGCGCCGGCAAACACGGCTGCCATCCCGACCACGGCCAGCCACGAGCCGTCGATGTGAATGTGGAACAGGTGCAGCAACGCCGCGAATGACGCGCCCAGCATCGTGCCGATGTATAGCGTCGGCCCGAACACGCCGGCCGAGCCGCCGGAACCGATCGTCAGCGACAGCGTCACGAGCTTGCCGAGCGAAAACAGCAACAGCAGCCCCATCGCGAGCCCCGAACCGCCCTGCAGCGCAAATTGCATGTAGCCGTAACCGCCGCCGATGATCGGCGGCACCGCAATGCCTATAAGCCCGACCGCCAAGCCGCCGATCGCCGGCTTGAAATAGCGCGGAATCTTCAACGCCGCGAACCAGTCGCGAACGCGGTAGTACACCGCCGGCATCAGCGCCCCGAGCGCTCCGGCCAGAATGCCGAGCAGGCCGAACCAGACGAGATCGAGCGGGTGAATGACGCGCGTGCTCGCCGGCAGCAGAAACAGCGGCGTGTAGCCGGAGAACGCCCCAATCACCGCATATGCGACCGATGCCGATATCAACGTGAAAATCAGCGCCCCGCCCTCGAACGCCATGCGCGAATACAGAATCTCGACGGCGAAAATCGCAGTCCCGAGCGGGCTCTTGAAAATTGCCGACAGCCCCGCCGCCATGCCGATCAGCACCACGGTCCGTCGCTCCTCATCGGGCAGGTTGAACAATTGCCCGAAGATCGCCCCGGCGCCGGAAGCAATCTGCGCCGTCGGCCCCTCGCGCCCGCCGGACCCGCCGCTGCCGATCGTGATCGCGCTGGCCAGCGTCTTCACGAACGGCACCCGCGCCCGCATGCGCCCGTTGTTGCGATGAAACGCATTGAGCGACGCGTCCGTCCCGTGCCCCTCGGTCTCCGGCGCGAGCCCGTAGATCAAAAACCCGGCAACCAGCCCGCCCAGCGTCGTCGACACCGGCATCCACCAGTACCAATGCGAAAACGGCTTGGGCGCGACCCCGGCCGCGTGCGCCGCCGCGACGTGAATGGTCGGATAATGGCCGAAAAAGCCGAGAATGTAGACGTTGCCCCAATGCAGCAGCAGCAAAAAGAGCTGCGCGCCAAACCCGCCGATGACGCCGAGAACGATACTAAGAAGAATCAGCCGCGGCGTGCGATCAAGTTTGAGCAACCACATAAAGACGGAAAAACCTTGGAAATTAGCTGGCAGCAGGTATTATAGGCAGCCGGCGAAGACGTCCCGGCGCAAACGGTGAATTATACGCCGTGCGGCAGCATTGAGGAGCGTAAACGGAGGGCGGAGCCGGAAAAAGCCGAAGCACTGCTTCGGCCCGGCGGAGCGGCCGGACAGAAAGTCCGGGCTGGGTGCGCGCACCATGGACGGTGCTCGCCGCGGCAATGATCGAAGCCAAGCCGCGCTGATTGCACCACCGGTCACGGTAGCGGCTATCGAAGCCGGGCCTGTAGCTCAGTTGGATGAGGCCCGACCAAATGCCGGTGGCATTTCGCAGCGGGAGCGAACGCGAGGCAGGAGCCGAGCTGGTCATGGCACCACGGATGGTTGAACGCGACAGAATTTATTTCGGTTACAACGGGCCTGTAGCTCAGTTGGGTGAGCCCCGACCGAAATGCCGGTGGCATTTCGCAGCGGGAGCGAACGCGAGGCAGGAGCCGAGCTGGTCATAGCACCACGGATGGTTGAACGCGACAGAATTTATTTCGGTTACAGCGGGCCTGTAGCTCAGCAGGTTAGAGCAGGGGACTCATAATCCCTTGGTCCCAGGTTCGAGTCCTGGCGGGCCCACTTATAAATCAGCAGCTTATAAAGCATACGCAAGGAAACCGCCCGTTGTGTAGACGCAATGTAGACAGTCGACTAGAAATGCCCAAGCGGTTAAACTGTGGCCGAAATTGCATGGAACGTATGAGACTCTAGATGCACTACAAGAAGAATTACCTGACTCAGGCGCTGATGAGGCTGGACTTCCAGAAATTATCCGCCCTGGAAAGCGACAGGAAGCCGAAATTCGTCGAGGACATTTCCGAGCGGTTCCCCCAGACCAAGGCAGTCGAACAACGGCAGCTGACGGTAAGCTTCGGCACTGACATTGATACGCAGACGACAAAAGGTTGGGCTTGGCAGTGCCGCGCAGCTTCACAGGAGAAGATTGCTACCCTAACACCCGATTCGCTTCATTTGCTCTATGGCTCTGGCGCATACAACCATTACCCTGAGTTCCGG
>DASSTF010000222.1:0-8488 GCA_035708045.1 Rhodanobacteraceae bacterium
GACGATTACAACTTGTCCGCCCGATCCCTCCACCGTTCGTGGTGATGCTTCGACAAGCTCAGCACAGGGTACGCTGCGCGTATCGAACCATGAACGGCGCGGGGAACTTGGGATTGCCTTTCGGTACCTCAGGGCGAACGGACTTCGTTCAAACGTTCGACGATTACGACTTGTCCGCCCGATACTCCCACCGTTCGTGGTGATGCTTCGACAAGCTCAGCACAGGGTACGCTGCGCGTATCGAACCATGAACGACGCGGGAAACTCGGGATTGCCTTTCGGTACCTCAGGGCGAACGGATTTCGTTCAAACGCTCCAGATATATTTCACCCCTCGTCCCTCACTCTCACATCACTTCCGAAGCAAAATCCGCCAACCTCGACCGCTCGCCGCGCCGCAGCGTGATATGCGCCGCATGCGGCCAGTCCTTGAAACGGTCCACGGCGTAGGTGAGGCCGGAGGTGGTTTCGGTGAGGTAGGGCGTGTCGATCTGCTCGACGTTGCCCAGGCACACGATCTTGGTGCCCGGCCCGGCGCGCGTGATCAGGGTTTTCATCTGCTTGGAGGTGAGGTTCTGCGCCTCGTCGATGATGAGGTAGCGGCTCAGGAAGGTGCGTCCGCGCATGAAGTTGAGCGAGCGGATCTTGATGCGTGAGGCGAGCAGGTCGTTGGTCGCCTCACGACCCCATTTGTCATTGTTGGCGTTGCCGGTCAGCACTTCGAGGTTGTCGGTCAGCGCACCCATCCAGGGCGTCATCTTTTCTTCCTCGGTGCCGGGCAGGAAGCCGATGTCTTCGCCGACCGACACGGTGGCGCGGGTCATGATGATTTCGCGGTAACGCTTGTCGTCCATCACCTGGGCCAGGCCGGCGGCCAGGCTCAGCAGGGTCTTGCCGGTGCCGGCGGTGCCGAGCAGGGTTACGAAATCGATGTCCGGATCCAGCAGCACGTTCAGTGCGAAATTCTGTTCGCGGTTGCGCGCGTTGATGCCCCAGACGTTGTGGTTGGGCTGGGTGTGGTCGTCCAGCAGTACCAGCTTGGCCTTGCCTTCGGTCACCTCTGCCACGCGCAATTCGACACTGTTTTCGCCAGGCAGGTACAGGCACTGGTTGGGGTGCCAGTGGTCGTCCGCGCCGGGATCCAGTTCGTACCATGCATGGCCGTGCTCGTTCCACGAACGCAATGCCGGATGGCGCTCCCAGAAGTCCGCCGGCAGCTCGGCCGAGCCGGTGTACAGCAGGGCGAAGTCGTCCAGGGCGCGATCGTTTTCGTAGTCCTCCGCATCCAGGCCGTCGATGGTGGCCTTGATGCGCAGGTTGATGTCCTTGGTGACCAGGATCACCGGCGTTTCCGGATGCTTTTCGCGGTATTCCAGTACCGAAGCCAGGATGCGGTTGTCGGCGCGGCCATGGCCGTTGCCGTTGTGGCGCTGGAAGTACAGGCGGCCGCACTTGTCGCCGCGATGCAGGTTGAGGCCCTGCGGATCGAGCAGTTCCAGGCCGTCCTCGATGCCGCGGCCGTTGCCGCGCACGATCAGTTCGTTGAGAAAGCGGCTGACCTGGCGGGCGTTGCGGGCCACTTCCGAGCCGCCGCTTTTTTTCTCGTCCAGCTCTTCGAGCACCGTCATGGGAATGAAGATGTCGTGTTCCTCGAAGCGGAACAGGCAGGTCGGGTCGTGCAGAAGTACGTTGGTATCCAGGGCGTAAGTACGTTTGCCAACACCGCCAGGGGTCATGCGTGGATGCCTCGCTGTTGCGTATTGCGGTAGGGGGCCGGCACGCGGGGTGTCGACCTGCATGGATGGAGCCGGGGAGCGTTCATGGCCCGATGGCGTCCAGCACGGCCTGGGCGTGGCCCGGCGCTTTCACTTTGCGCCATTCGGCGGCCAATTTGCCCTGGGGGTCGATCAGGAAGGTGCTGCGCACGATGCCCAGGTGGATCTTGCCGTAGAGGTTCTTTTCGTGGATCACGTCGAAGGCCTTGCACCAGGTTTCGTCGGCGTCGGCCACCAGCGGGAAGGGCAGGTCGTGCTTGTCGGTGAAGTTGTTGTGCGATTTCACCGAATCGCGCGAGACGCCGACGATGGCGGCGTTGCGCTTGCGGAATGCCGGGTACAGGTCACGAAAATCCTTGGCCTCGTTGGTGCAACCGGGCGTGTTGTCTTTCGGGTAGAAGTACACCACCACCCACTGGCCTTTGAGCGACGCCAGCGACAGTTCGCTGCCGTCGGTGACGGTGCCTTTGAGTCTGGGGACGGGTTTGCCGATTTCGATCATGTGTCACCTGTCAGAACTTCACCGGATCCATGATGGCGTCGAGGTTGAGGCTGTCGCACAACTCCAGAAAATCGTCGCGCAGCGCGGCAATGTGGTTGTTGGCCGGAATGCCGATGGTGATCTGCGCCTGGAACATCTCCGCGCCGGTCTGCATGGCCTGGTAACGCATCGAGGTGAGCTGTTCGACGCTGATGCCGCGGCGCGAGAAAAATTCCACCACCTCGGCCAGCACGCCGTTGCGGTCGGCGGAGATGATTTCCACGATGTAGGGCAGCAGATGGCTCTGCGCGGCGCGCGGCTGACTGCGGTACCAGGCCAGGTGCAGCGCCGCGTGATCGCGCGCCATGCGCGCCAGCGCCGATTCCAGCTTGGCGATGGCATCCCACGGGCCGCGCGCCAGCAGCACCAGCGAGACATCGGCGCCCAGCGTGGACACGCGCGCGTCGGCCAGGTTGCAGCCGCAGTCGGCAATGCGCCGGGTCAGGGCCAGCAGGGGAGATTGCGAAACCGGCGACAGGCTCTGGATGAGCAGGTGGTTGTCGTTGCCGGGGCGCTGCGATGGGGGCTGGTTCAAGGTGGTGTGTACCCGAATTGTCCGTCAGGCGGGATAATCCCTGTCTGGCAGCCAGGCGACGGGATCGTCGGCGGCTGCATGGTGTCAGCTTAGCGGGCGTTGCCGGAGACCCGCAAGCACGTTGAACGGACGGGTTCCGGGGCTTGTGGACGGCGTCACGGCTGTTAAAGTTGGCAGTCTGCCGGGGATATTCCCTGTTTATCGAACTCGACGAGGTTGTCTTTGAATCTGACCGGAAGCATGTGCGCCATCGCCACGCCGTTCAAGGCGGCCGGCGAGCTGGATCTGGAAGCCTTCGGGCGTCTGGTCGATTACCAGATCGACGGCGGCACCCAGGTGCTGGTGGTGGCCGGATCCACGGGCGAGGCGCATTTCCTGACGCATGCCGAATACACGCGGCTGCTGAGCTTTGCCGTCGAGCGCGTCGCCGGTCGTGTGCCGGTGGTGGCCGGCACCGGCGAGGCCGGCACCGCCAAGACGCTGGAACTGACGCGTCACGCCGCCAGTCTGGGCGTCGATGCGGCGCTGGTGGTGGCTCCCTATTACGTGCGTCCCACCCAGGAAGGCCTGCGCCGGCACTTCATGCAGGTGGCCGATCAGGGCGGCTTGCCCGTGATCGCCTACAACGTGCCTTCGCGCACGGCCTGCGACATGACGCCGGACACCGTGGCCAGTCTGCGCGGGCATCCGTCGATCGCCGGCATCAAGGAGGCGGTGGGCGAGCGCGACCGCATTCGCGCCATGGCGGAACTTGCCGGCCCGGAATTCGTCTATCTGTCGGGTGACGACGAGAGTGCCTGCGAAGCCATGCTGACTGGCGCCGGCGGCACGGTGTCGGTGGTGGCCAACCTGGTTCCCCGCCTGTTCCGCGACCTGTGCGACGCGGCCTGTGCGGGCGACAAGGCGACGACGCAGGGGCACATGGCGTCACTGCAGCCGTTGCTGGACGTGCTGGGCTGCGCTCCCAACCCGATTCCGGTCAAGGCCGGCCTGGCCATGCTCGGTTTCGGCGATGGCAGTCTGCGCCTGCCTTTGCTTGAACTGGCGGACGGCGCGGACAAGGATCGCCTGCATGCGGCCCTGGCCAGCCTGCTGCCCGATGCCGTCAAGACATGAACCCATTCCCTTTCACGGATACACTTCCTTCATGAAAAAGCTATTGATTGCCCTGACCCTGTCGACCCTGATGCTGGCCGGCTGCGGCGTTTTCAGCTCCAACCACGCCTGGAAAGAGGCCAAGCAGGAAAATCCGCTGCAGATTCCGCCGGGCATGGATCGCCCGTCCACCACGGCGGCCCTGTCGATCCCGCCGCCGAGCGAGCCGGCCAGCCCGTCGGCCCCGGCAGCTCCCAAGGCGGCCGCCAATGCCACGCAAATGCACCTGTCCGACGACGTGGACACGGCCTACAAGCGGGTCGGGCTGGTGCTGCAGCAGGGCGGCCTGGGCACGGTGACGGCGCAGGATGCGGCGCAGCACACCTATCAGCTCAGCGTGAACACCAGGCAGGCCCTGGGTACGTCGCAGAGCTTCCTGCAGAAGCATTTCAGCAACATGCAGCAACAGGGAACCTCGTCTTCCTCCGGCGGCAACGCGCTGGGCTCGGAGCAGGGCGGCACGACCAGCGTCACGTTGAAGGTGGCGCCGGCCCAGGGCGGCGGCAGCACGGTCAGCGCCAGCGGCGACCCGCAGCAGGCGATGCGTGTGATCAGCGTGCTGAGCGGTCGTCTCGGCAGCTGACCGGCGGACGCGAAAACGCCGCTCCGGGAGCGGCGTTTTCATGCGTGGTGTGCCGATGGGTTCAGCGTTCCAGGAGCGGCAATTTGTTCGGCTTGCCGTCCCATTCGGCCGCATCCGGCGGCGCATCCTTGCGTTCGGTCAGCACCGGCCAGGCCTTGGCCAGTTCGGCATTGAGCGGCGTGAAATGCTCCTGTCCGGCCGGCACGTCATCCTCGGGGAAGATGGCGTTGGCGGGGCACTCGGGCTCGCACAGCGTGCAATCGATGCACTCGTCGGGATCGATGGCCAGGAAGTTGGGGCCTTCGTGAAAGGCATCCACCGGGCACACCTCGACGCAGTCGGTGTACTTGCACTTGATGCAGTTGTCGGTAACTACGAACGTCATATTTGCAGAAGCCCGTGGTCGAAAAATCCCATGATCGGGAAACGTTGTTGCTGGAGTCTAAAGCTCGCAGTCTCAGTCGAAGAGAAACACAAGCTCCGTGGCCGAGGCTCTTGCAGGGAGTGCGGCCCTGGATGGCCGCTTCTGATCCATCTGCGGAGCCGGAAGCGGCGACGGTTCCTTGGCCGGCAACTCGAGGCGATCATGGATGATCGCACAAACAATTGGCGCTCCCTACGAGAATCGAACTCGTGTTACCGCCTTGAGAGGGCGATGTCCTAACCGCTAGACGAAGGGAGCGTATCCGTTTGAGGCGCGGTAGTATAACGGAATTATCATGCGCGACAATGCCCGCGTCGAACCACCAAAGGATCCGATCCGCTTGAATCAGAAATCAGGGACAGCCGACATCCTGCCGGAGCCGCGCATCATTCCGCGATCCGCGCACAGCCTGTCACGCAAGAACATCAGCAAGGGCGCCTTGCGCGTGTTGTATCGACTTCATGATGCGGGCTTCCGGGCCTGCCTGGTCGGCGGCGCGGTGCGCGATCTGCTGCTGGGCATCAAACCCAAGGATTTCGACGTGGCGACCAACGCCACGCCGGAAGAAGTCAGACACCTGTTCCGCAACTGCCGCCTGATCGGTCGCCGCTTTCGCTTGGCGCACGTCATGTTCGGGCGCGAAATCGTGGAAGTCGCCACGTTCCGCGGCTTCGGCGATGGCGACGACGATGCGCGGCGCGTGGTCGACGGGCGCCTGGTGCGCGACAACGTCTGGGGCGATATCGAGGAGGATGCGCGCCGCCGCGACTTCCGCGTCAACGCGCTCTACTACGACATTGCCGACTTCAGCGTGATCGACTACGTCGGCGGCATGCAGGATCTCGAAGACCGGGTGCTGCGTCTGATCGGCGACCCCGAGGAGCGCTATCGCGAGGATCCGGTGCGCATGCTGCGCGCCGCGCGCCTGGCGGCCAAGCTCGGATTCAGCATCGACAAGGCCGCCAGAGCGCCCTTTGCCCGTCTCTCGAACCTGCTGATGGAAGTGGCGCCGGCGCGTTTGTTCGACGAATCCCTGAAACTCTTCATGGCCGGGCGCGCCGCGGACAGTTTCCATACGCTCGAGCAGCTGGATCTGCTCAAGGTGCTGTTCCCGTCCACCGTGCGCCAATTGGCCAAGCGCGATCCGGCCTTGCGCGACATGGTGGAGCAATGTCTGGTCAACACCGATCAGCGCGTGGCCGAGGATCGTCCGGTCACGCCGGCGTTCCTGTTCGCGGTGCTGCTGTGGGGCGAGGTGCGCGACCGCGTCCAGGCCCTGACTGGCGAGGGACTGGAGCCGTCGCTTGCCTGGCAACGGGCCGGCCATCGGGTCGTGGCCGAGCAGACCCGGCATGTGGCCATCCCGCGCCGCTTCACCTGCGCCATGGAAGAAATCTGGACGCTGCAACCGCGCTTCGCCCGGCGCACCCGCAAGCGCACCTTCCGCCTGCTGGAACACCCGCGTTTTCGCGCCGCCTACGATTTCCTGCTGCTGCGCGCCGCCGAATCGGACGACGTGCGCGAACTGGGCGAATGGTGGACACAGGCGCAGGAACTGCCGCCGGATCGGCTGGCGGCCGAACTGGGCAGCAAGCCGAGCGGCAAGGCGGACGACGCGACACAGGCGCCCGCTGCCGAAAACCGTCGAAGCAAACGCCGGGGCGGCCGTCGGCGACGACGCAAGAGTTCCACCGCGGAAAAGTGAGCATGGTGCAAGCCTACGTGGCCCTGGGCGCCAACCTGGGGGATCCGCAGGCTCAGGTGCGGGCTGCCATGCGGGCGCTCGATACGCTGGCACAAACGCGCGTCACGGCTCGTTCGCCGCTGTATCTCACTCCCCCGTGGGGCGTGACCGCGCAGCCGGCTTTCGTCAATGCCGTGGCCGGCATCGAGACGGCATTGTCCGCGCACGCGCTGCTGGCTGCCTTGCAGACCCTGGAATCCCGCGCCGGCCGCACCCGCGACGGCCAACGCTGGGGCCCGCGCGTGCTGGATCTGGACTTGCTGCTGTACGAGGATGCGCAATATCAGGACGAGCAGCTCGCGATTCCCCACCCCCGATTGGCCGAACGCGCTTTCGTGCTGCTGCCGCTGGCCGACATCGCCGCCACGCTGGAAATCCCCGGCCATGGCCGCGTGATCGACCTGCTTGCCCGCGTGGACACGCGCGGCTGCCAACGTCTCAGCCCTGATAGACCATCATCGTAGAATGTAGGAGCGAGCCTGCTCGCGATTGTTGGTGTTTGCGGGAAACCTGGACAATCGCGAGCAGGCTCGCTCCTACAACAACATCAACGTCGACGTCGGAGATAACGTCAGGAATGACGATGCTCGTCCGCCCGCGAACGACAACGCACCAGCGTAAACGTCTCGGGCACCGGATCGTTTCCGCCATCGCACAACGGCTGGCAACGCAGCAACCGCCACAATGCCAGCACTCCACCGCGCCAGGGGCCGAAGCGCGCCACCGCAATTCGCGCATAGGTGGAGCAGGTGGGATGAAAGCGGCAACGTTGCCCCAGAAAAGGGCTCAGCAAGCGCTTGTAGCAGGCCAGCAGGAACAGGATCAGGCGGGTCATGGGGAAGGGCGAATGAATGGGTTCCGCATGGCCGGTGCACGGGCATTGCCAGCCGGGGGTTGCCGGTGTCAAAGTTACAGGCTATAACAGCGAGCCGCCAGCCGACAATGGCGGTCATGGCAAGATCAAGGCGCACAACCACAGCCGTCAGGGCGAGGAGGGACAAACCGTGGCCAAGAGCAAAAATGCCAAAAGTGCGAAGTCGAAGACTGCCGCCAGCAAGAGCAAGCCGGTGAAGAAGGCTGCGGCCAAAAAGGCCGGCGCCACGTCACGCAGCACGGCCTTGCGCAAAACCGCCGCCGCCAGCAAGACGACTGCCCGCAAGCCGGCAGCCAAAAAGGCATCGACCGGCAAAAAGACGGTGAAGAAATCCGCCGCGCCCAAAAAGGCAGCGCCCGCCAAGAAGACGACCGCGCGCAAGCCCGCCGCGAAAAAGGCGGCAAGCACGAAAACGGTTGCCAGGAAGACGACGGGCACGAAAGCGGCCGCCAAAAAGACAGCTCGCAAGCCGGCGGCAAAAAAAACCTCCACGGTCAAGAAGACGGCAAAGAAAACCGTGACGCCGAAGAAGGCCGCGGCCGGGAAAGCCGCCGCAAAACCGGCTACCGGCAAGTCGGCCGCCCGCAAGACACCGGCGCCGAAAAAAGTGTCCACGAAAACGGCTGCCAAACGCGCAGCCACTCCCCGTGCCGGCACCGGCAAGGCAACCCGATCGGCAGCGCCCATTCACGCGGCGAGTGCTAAAACGGTTCCTGCCACGTCGGCACGTCGTTCCCCACCCAAGAAGAAGACCGCAAACCATCGCATGGCCATAGTCGCACCCCACAACGAACCCGGCATCACCAAGGAAGATGGACGTTACGCACTGCCCACCACGGTCAACATCGAGTTGCCCGA
>DASSTF010000223.1:0-9784 GCA_035708045.1 Rhodanobacteraceae bacterium
GCACGGTCTTCAGCTTGTCGTGCGCGCGGCGCATGCCACGGGTGGAAGGCGTTCTGCGGCTTTTGGCAACGGCCATGATGTTTCTCCGGACTTACTTGCGTTTGAGTTCGCGCAATACCGCGAACGGGTTGTCTTGTTTCGATTCCTCAGGCGCATCCGGCGCCTTCGCAACCTTGCCCTCATCGGGCCATTCACTTTGCGGCGACACCGGCACCAGGGGCACGGCAAGCAGCAATTCATCCTCCATGACCGCGGCAAGATCGACGCGGTCGTCCACGACCAGTAGCGGCTCGTATCCCGGCGGCAGGGCCGCCTCCTCGCTGTCGTCGGAGATCAGCCCCAGTCGCGTATCCAGCGTCACTGGAAGCACGAACGGCTCCAGAGTACGCTGGCACAGCAGCGTCAGTGGAGCGTTGGCATGCACTGCCAGATACGCCGTGCCCAATTCGTCACGGTCAAAATCCAGCGTGTAATCCACCTCGCCACACGAGTCAGCCAGCACCTCGCCCAGGCGCTTCAGCTGAGCCACCGGCAAGACGCCCTGGAAAGAACGCCGGGCCGAGACCATTCGCCAAGCATCCACAGTCTCGGGTAAAGTCATGGACATAGCCCACCAATTCTAGGCAAGTAGCCGGGCCGAGTCAATTGCGGGCCGCCCGCGTCCCCAGGCGGAAAACTTGCCTTGCGGAGCATCAGGTGTTTGACTCGATGGGACAGGTTCAAGGGGATCAAGCGTGAACGTACCGGCACTGGCCATTGCCGCGCTCATCGTCATCATCGTGATCGTGGCGGGCGTCAGCCTGTGGCGCTATCGACGCATGCATCGGCGCCACACCGCACTGCGGCAACTGCTTGACGACGCCGACCGGCTGGAATCGGATCTCAAGGCCTGCCGCCAGCAACTGGATCGCGCCCATGCGGTCATGGCCGTATCCCCCGATGTGCCGGTGACGGGTGAAAACAACGCCCGCCAGGCTGTGGATGCCGGATTGCGCTCGCTGCTGGAACACCGCCTGTGGATTCGCGACCGTGCCCCGCTGGCCAGCCAGAAGGAACTCGAAGGCGCGGCCATGGCGATGTCCCAGGCGCGCGCCAAGCTCGAGTCGCAACTGCGGGCGCTGGACCAGGCCCAGCGCGAGCTGGAACAGGCCGTACGCAAACACATCGATCCCGAGTAATGCATCCGCCGAAGCCTCCACGCATCATCCTGGCCTCCACCTCGCGCTACCGCGCCGAACTGCTGCACCGCCTGCTGCCGGATTTCGGGCAATTGGCGCCCGAGGTCGACGAGACGCCCCGCCCCGACGAAGCGCCTTCCGGGCGCGCTGCGCGGCTGGCCATGGACAAGGCCCGCGCCGTGGCCTGTCAGGCGCGGGACGCCATCGTGATCGGTTCCGACCAGGTGGCGGCATTGGACGGCGACATCCTGCGCAAACCTGGTGACGCGGCCACGGCGCAGGCGCAACTGGCGCGCTGCTCGGGCCGCACGGTGATGTTTCATACCGCCGTTTGCGTGATCGGAGCGGATGCCGTCGAACGCCATGCCATGGACACGACATGCGTGCATTTCCGCCAGTTGGAACAGGCCGCCATCGAGCGCTACATCGCCATCGAGCAACCACTCGATTGTGCCGGCAGTTTCAAATGTGAAGGTCTCGGCATCGCGCTATTCGAGCGGATCGAAAACGACGATCCCACAGCCCTGATCGGCCTACCGCTGATCGCCGTGACCCGCCTGCTACGTGATTGCGACATCCCACTCCCCTGAGCCCTACGGAATCTTGTCCTGCTTCAGGAATTGCTGTTCCGCCGCATAGGCCTTGCGCCATACCACGCATGCATCGCGCGGCATGGTCGGCAACGCATGCGCCGGTACGCGCGCGGCGTAAAAAGCGAAACGTCGCTCGCCGTCGTACAAGTCCAGCCGTTCGAGAAATTGCGGATCGGCCATGCGTGAACATGCCGAACCCAGCCACTTCGGCCGCTGGTGCGCGCGCAGGATCCATTCATCCACGACCAGCAATGCCGGTGCACCGGCATGCGTCCGGTACAAACCCTTCTCGTCACGCTGCCATACGGCCAATTGCGCCGCACGCCCGTGCTTGACGTTGAGCGGGCTGTCCAGCACGTAGACCGGATGCGTGCCGTCGAGCTGGAACTCCAGTTCCGCGCCGAGGATGAAATTGTCGGCCACCAGTACCGTATTGGCTGGCATGCCGGCCAGCAGGCGTCGGGTCACGGCCGCGCTCTGTCGCCAGCCGGTGAAGTTGATGGGAAAGGCTTTCGTCTCGTGCAACGCCGTCAAAACGCGATTGCCGCTAGCGGTCGCGCCAAGATAGGCGTAAGCCACCAACTGGCCCATCGTCGCCAAGGCAAAAGCCGTCATGACCCACACTTTCCAGCCGATGCGTTGGACGCGCTGTCCGGTCAGCAGCACCGGCAGGGCCGCCAGCAACGGCAGGTAACCCGGCAGCGGCCAGTGCGCGCGGAAGTGCGTGTCGTCGGCAAACAGGCCGAATATGAAATAACCGATCAGGAACGTGCCCGACGTGACGGCCAGCAGATCCCACGGAGCGCCATCGCGACAACGCCGCAGGCACTGCCACAACGCCCACAACAACAGCACGTAGAGGATCGGCGTGCAGGCCACGGCCTGTTCCAGCGGCTGCACCAGGGCTCCGGCATGAAAGCTCCATGGGTTGCGCTGCACCAGTTGGAATTCCAGCCCCGCGCCGTGCTGGTGCAGGTTGGAAACCACCAGCGGGATCAGGCCCAACGCCGCCACGCCCATGGCCAGCCAGAACCCCGGCCGCCGCCATTGCTCACGCCCGCGCGAAGTCAGCACCATCAGCAACAGACCGGCCAGCATGGCCATCGCGGCGCGGTAATGCGTCATCCACGCCAACGCCAATGCCACGCCCAGCAGCAGCCAGTCGCGCAGTCGATTTTCGTCCATGGCGCGGGCAAGCGCGTACACGGCCAGCGCGACGGCCACGGTCAATGGCACGTCCGGCAACGCCAGCACGCCGAGGGTTCCGGCCAGCGGCAACGCCAGACAGCACAAGCCGGCCTGCCAACCGGCCTTGGCGCCGAAATACCGGCGTGCCAGGCCCGCAATCAGCCACGGCAAGGCCGAGCCGATGACGATGAAGGGCCAGCGCATGCCCAGCAAGCCGTGCCCGGCCACGGATTCGCCCAGATGGATCAGCCAGGCGGTCAGCGGCGGCAGATCGCTGTAGCCCCATGCCAGATGGCGGCTTTCCTGCCAGTAGAAAGCCTCGTCGACGAACGGCGCCAGGCTGACGGCCACGGCCAGCTTCAGCGCCAACTCGATCACGAAAACCGCGACGAAGGCGGCTCGCCAGCGTGCGGCCGCGGCGGCTACACTGCGGATATCACGCATACCTCATGTTCCCCGCCAACACCGACTCTGCATGGTTGCCTCCGTTTCCGTCTCCGATGACCTGCGCCAACGCCTGGATCTGGCCCTGGACCAGATCAACAGCGTGCTGCTCGGCAAGCCGCGCCAGGTCAAGCTCGCACTGGCCTGCCTGATCGCCGGCGGCCACCTGTTACTTGAAGATGTGCCCGGCGTCGGCAAGACCACGCTGGCACGTGCCCTGGCGGCCACCTGCGATCTCGATTTCCAGCGCATCCAGTTCACCAGCGACCTGTTGCCGTCGGACATTATCGGCATCAGCGTCTACGAACGCGAGGCCGGCAGCTTCCGCTTTCATCCCGGCCCCATCCTGACCCAACTGCTGCTGGCCGACGAGATCAACCGCGCCACGCCCAAGACCCAAAGCGCGCTGCTGGAAGCCATGGGCGAGGGCCAGGCCACGGTGGACGGGCACACGCATGCGCTGCCGCAACCGTTCTTCGTCGTGGCCACGCAAAACCCGCTGGATCTGGCCGGCACCTTTCCGTTGCCCGATTCGCAACTGGATCGCTTCATGCTGCGCCTGAGCCTGGACTACCCCGACGCCGCCGCTGAGCGCGCCCTGCTCGACGGCACCGACCGCCGTCAGGCGCTGGCGCTGCTCAAGCCCTGTCTGGATGCCGAGGCCATCGATGCGTTGCGCGGTCAGGCCCGTGCCGTTACGGCCAGCCCCGCCCTGCTCGATTATCTGCAGGCGTTGCTGGCCGCCAGCCGTCGCCATCCGGACATCCGCGTCGGCCTGTCGCCGCGTGCCGGACTGGCGCTGCTGTCCGCCGCGCGGGCCTGGGCGTTGCTGCATCATCGCGACTACGTCATTCCCGAGGACGTGCAGGCGATGTTCGTCCCCGTCGCCGCGCACCGGCTGATTCCGGGCAAGGGCTCGGGTCGCCGCGCCCTGGCGCGCGCCGTGCTGGCCGACGTGGCCGTGGAATGAACGGCGACGTGCCCGCCACGTCCTCCGTCCGGGCCGGTCGCGTCACCTTGCCCCAGCGCGTCTGGCGCTGGCTGGCCTTTCTCAATCGCGGCAAGCGGCCCGAACCGTTGCCCATCGTGCTGGGCCGCAAACGCATCTTCATCATGCCGACCGGTTTCGGCATGGGCTTCGCCGTGATCCTGGTGGTCATGCTGCTGGGCGCGCTCAACTATTCCAACAACGCCGCCCTGCTCCTGACCTCGCTGCTCGGCGCCGTGGCCGCGGGCAGCATGCTGACCACTTTCCGATCGATGGACGGCCTGCGTCTGGACAGCGTGCGCGCCGGCACCGCCCGCGCCGGCGAATCCATCCGCCTGGACATGGATTTCGCCGTGGCCACGCGTCCGCGCCAGGCACTGCATCTGGACATCGCCGGGCAGACGCTGGCTTTCGACATTCCCGATCACCACCGCCACACGCTGGAACTCTACCTGCCCACCACCCGCCGCGGCTGGATGCCGTTGCCGCGTCTGAGCGTGCACACCACCTGGCCCTTCGGCATGTTCCGCGCCTGGAGCTGGCTGCATCCCAACCTGCGTTTGCTGATCTATCCGTCCCCCGAAGCCGGCGGCCCACCGCCGCCGGGCGACACCGCCGGTCAGCACCGCCGACACCGGCACGGCGGCGACGACCCTGCCTCGCTGCGCACCTATCGCCCCGGCGATCCGATCAAGCTGATCGCCTGGAAAGCCAGCGCCCGCCACGAGGATCTGCTGGTACGCGAATTCGAGCGCCCCGCCAGCCGCCACGACCGGGTTCTGACGTGGGACGACACCGCGTCGCTGGATCATGAGGCCCGCATCGCCCGCCTGGCCCGCTGGATCGACGAGGCACACGCCGCCAATGCCCGCTGGACGCTGCAACTGCCCGACCGCACCCTCGGCCCGGACGCCAGCATCGAGCACTATCACCAATGCCTGCGTGCGCTGGCCCTGCTGCCATGAATGCCCGCGCCGCCACCCTGACCACCGCGTCACGCAAGCGCGAGATGCCGGCGCTTGGCCAGCGCGCTTTCGATCTTCTGTGCCTGACCATGGCGGCCGTGCTGGCGCTGCACGCATCGCACCTGCCGTACTGGCTGACCGTGGTGCTGGCACTGGCGCTGGGCCTGCGCTGGTGGCAACGGCGCCGCAACGGCGCCCGCATTCCGTGGTGGGTGCGTCTGCCGTTGACCTTGCTGTTGCCGATAGCGGTGATCGCCACGTACGGCACCATTTTCGGGCGTCTGCCGGGGTCGGCGCTGGCGGTCGGGCTGCTGGTGCTCAAGGCGCTGGAAAGCGAGCAATTGCGCGATGCACGCACCGGCATCGCGTTCGCCTGCTTCGCTCTCATGTGCGCATTGCTGTTCGGCCAGAGCCTGCCGATGACGGCCGCCGTGATACTGGGCATGTTGCCGGCGCTGGCCTGCCTGCGCGCGCTCGAACCCGGACACCGCAAGCCGCACTGGACACGCGAATTCACGCCGGTGCTGAAGACACTGGCGCTGGCAACGCCGCTGGCGCTGGCCGCCTTCCTGTTCCTGCCGCGCCTGAGTTCGCCGTTGTGGGGCGCCTCGCTGGACGCCGACGCGACTCGCACCGGTATCAGCGGCCGCATGTCGCCGGGCGATTTCACGCAGTTGCTGATCGACGACAGCCCTGCGTTCCGGGTCACTTTCGATGGCCAGGTGCCGCCGCCGGCACAGCGTTACTTCCGCGGGCCGGTGTTGTGGTGGTTCGATGGCCGCAGCTGGACGATCGCCGGCAAGCTGACCCGCATCCGCCATGCGCTCCCGGAAACCATGGCCTACACCGATCCGGTCTACCACTACTCGGTGAGCATGGAACCCTCGCATCAGCACTGGGTATTCGCGCTGGACACACCCCTGTCGGCGCCCGACGGAACGCGTCTGACGGCGGAGCACACCCTGGTCCGGCGCAAGCCCATCGACAAGCTGCTACATTATCAGGTGCGTTCGACGACCCGTCACATACTGGCGCCCGAGCTGAGCCCGCAGGAAAGGAATCTCGGTCTGGAACTGCCGGCTGGCTTCGATCCGCAGGCCCGCGACCTGGCCCAGTCGTGGCGCAAAACCTATGGCGACAACGACGCCGCCATCGCCCAGGCCGCGCTGCAGATGTTCCACGACGACGGCTTTCGCTACACCCTGACGCCGCCACCGCTTGGTCACGACAGCATCGACGACTTCCTGTTCAGCACGCGTGCCGGATTTTGCGAGCATTACGCATCGGCCTTCACCTTCCTGATGCGCGCCGCCGGCATTCCCGCGCGCGTGGTCACGGGTTACCAGGGCGGCTACTGGAATGCGAGCGCGCATTATCTGCTGGTGCGCCAGTCCGACGCCCACGCCTGGAGCGAGGTCTGGCTGAAGGGGCGCGGCTGGACGCGCTTCGATCCCACCGCCGCCGTGCGCCCCGATCGCGTCAGCCTCGGCGCCATCGCCGCCGACGGCAGCAGCGCCCACTGGTATCAGCATGGCTGGCTGAAGGCGTTCCGCAATCGCTGGGACATCGTCAACCATTGGTGGGATCAGGCCGTTGTAGGATTTGATGCGTTGCGTCAGCGCGGCATGCTGACGTCGTTCGGCATCCGTCACGGCAACACGACGATGCTGATGTTGGCGCTGGCGGCCAGCCTTATCGTGCTGATGGCGCTGGCCGCGGCCTTCACCCTAGTGCCACGGCGCCAGGGCGACCGGCTGGAGGCCGCGATGGCCCTGCTGCGGCAACGTCTGGCGCGTGCAGGCGTGGCGCGCCGGCCCAGTGAGGGACCGACACACTTTTTTGCCCGTGCGGCGCGTACCCTGCCACACGAGCGCAAGCGTCTGAAGGCGCTTGGAGATGCGTGGGTGGCCCTGCGTTACGCCCAGACCACGCCGGCACCGGAAGCCGTTCGCGCATTCGTCCGTGCGGTGCGGGATTTTCGGCCGCGCCGCGTGGTCAAATAGACTATGGAGCTGTACCCGTTCCCCCATCACCCTGCCACGGACAAGTTCGCCATGTTCAACACAAAAGGCTTCAACATCGCTTCCGGCTCCGTTCATTGGTGGAAACCGGCACTGGCTGTCGCCGGCGCACTGGCGCTGGGCGCTTGCGCCACGATTCCCCAGCCGCTGGCCGGCACCTATACGCCCATTCAGCCGTCGCAGGCCGCGCAAGGCGGCGCCGGCGGCACGCAGGTGCGCTGGGGTGGCCAGATCATCAAGACCACGCCCGAAGCGCATCAGACCTGTTTCTATGTCTTGTCCCGACCGCTGGACAGCACCGCACGGCCCCTCGTCGACAACGCCAGTCACGGTCGCTTCATGGCCTGCCACGACGGTTTCTACGACCCAGAGGTATTCACCAAGGGCCGTGAAGTGACCTTTACCGGTACGCTGCACGGGATCGTCTCGCACAAGGTCGGCCAATACGACTACGCCTATCCGCGCCTGGAAGCCAACACGGTGTACCTGTGGCCCAAGCGCCCGCGCATCGTGCGCTACGAAAACCCGTATTACGGCTACGGCAACCCGTTCTGGGGCCCCATCGGCCCCTGGTACGATCCGTTCTGGTACCAGCCGCGCCGCGTGATCATCGTGCACCGCCCGCCGCCGCCGCCGCCGCCGAAAAGCAAGTAAGCCCACAAAAAACGCCGGTCGATGCCGGCGTTTTTTGTTCATCCCGCCCTGCTAGCCTGGCGGCCAAAGCATGGGACGACCGCCCAGCAGGTGCAGATGCAGGTGGTAGACCGTCTGCCCGCCATCCTCGTTGCAGTTGACCACCACGCGGTAGCCCTTTTCGGCCAGGCCCTGCTTGCGCGCATAAGCCGCGGCGGCCAGCAGCAGACGGCCCAGCAGTTCGGCCTGCTCGGGCGTGGCGTCGTTCAGCGTCGGAATCGGTTCACGCGGGATGAACAGCACATGCGTGGGCGCCTGCGGGTTGACGTCCGCGAATGCCACCACGTGCTCGTCCTCGTAGACGATGTCGGCGGGGATTTCACCGCGGATGATCTTGGCAAAAATGGTGTTGGGCATGGCATCGCATCCGTTGTTCCAGCAACGCCGGAAGCGTAGCACGCGGCGTCACAGGCGGCTGCCGAAAGCGTGCGCCAGGGTGGAACGGTCGACGTACTCCAGTTCGCCGCCCAGCGGCACGCCTTGTGCCAGGTGCGTCGCGCGTACGCCGGCGGCTTCGGCCAGTTTCGCAAGGTAATGGGCGGTGGCCTGTCCTTCCACGGTGGGGTTGGTGGCGATGATCATTTCCTCGATCACGCCCTCGGCCAGACGGTCGGCCAATCGATCCAGGCCAAGCTCCGCCGGCCCCAGGCCATCCAGCGGCGACAGCCGGCCCAGCAGCACGAAATACCGGCCCCGGTAATCCGTGGCCTGCTCGATGGCCGCAAGATCGGCCGGGCTTTCGACCACGCACAACACGTGATCGTCGCGGCTGGTGCTGGCACACAGGCCGCACACCGTCTGTTCGCTGAAATTGCGGCAACGCGAGCAGTTGCCGATGTCCTGCATGGCCGTCGCAAGCGCCTTCGCCAACCGCTGCCCGCCGGCGCGTTCACGTTCCAGCAGATGAAACGCCATCCGCTGCGCGCTCTTGCCGCCCACGCCGGGCAGGCAGCGCAGGGCGTCGATGAGTTCGTCGAGAAGTTTGGAGCCGGTAGACATGGTTTAGGGGCGAGTTGCGAGGGACGAGGGGTGAGTGATGGCGGGTGAGAGGCAAGCGTGGGTCTGCGGTTTAACTGGTGATCTATAAGTCAGTGGCGCTCTTTCATCTGCTCCCAAACCGTTCGCGCTGAGCGTAGCCCGCGCAGCGGGTGAAGTCGAAGTGCATGCGACAATGTCCTTCGACTTCGGCCTGCGGCCTACGCTCAGGACGAACGGTGGGAGGGGGAGCAAGTGCCATTTCATCTAACAGGTCACTCGACACCCCGAAAAACCGTGCCAGAAGGCTTTCCAGGTCGAGAAGCAAACTCCCTCGTCCCTCGCCCCTCGCGACTCACCACTCAAAACGGCAACGACATGCCCGGCGGCAGGTTGAGCCCGGACGTCAACCCGCCCAGTTTTTCCTTGCTGGCCTGCGCCACCTTGTTGACGGCGTCGTTGACCGCTGCGGCGACCAGATCCTCGGCCATTTCCGGGTCGTCGGCGAGCAGTTTGCGGTCGATCTGCACGCGACGCACTTCGTGCGCGCCGCTCATGGTGACGTTGACCATGCCGCCGCCGGCGCTGCCGGTGACTTCCATTTTCGCGATGTCTTCCTGCGCCTGCTTCATCTGCTCCTGCATGCGCTGCGCCTGCTGCATCAATTGTCCGATCTGGCCTTTCATGGGTTGGGCTCCGATGTGGGGGATGGGGACGGTCGCACCGATTGTGGCACCAC
>DASSTF010000224.1:0-3406 GCA_035708045.1 Rhodanobacteraceae bacterium
GCCGAGGTCGGCAATCGGCGCGGCAGCGAGGTTGGTGATGGCCTCACCCACGGCCAGGCGCGCCGCGTCGGCGCTGGAAATCAGCGCCACCGGCGCGCGCTCGGCCATGGCCATGGCTTCGCCGGCATGACCCTCGAAATCGAGCAGCGTCACCGCGCAATCGGCCACCGGCACCTGCCACGGGCCGACCATGGGATCGCGCGAGCACAAGCCGCCCACGCTGCGATCGCCAATAGTGACCAGAAACGATTTGGAGCCCACCGCCGGCAAGCGCAGCACGCGCAGCAGCGCCTCGTTGAGCTCGATGCCGGAAAGATCGGGCACCAGATCCAGACGGAACGGCTTGCGCGTGGCTTCACGGTGCATGCGCGGAGCCTTGCCGAAGAGGACGTCCATGGCGAGATCGATGACTTTTTCCCGCGACCGGGGACCGGGGACCGGGGACCGGGTGACGACGAGGCGTTCTTCGGCGGTCGCGGTGCCGACGACGGCGAAGGGGCAGCGTTCGCGGCGGCACAGGGCCTCGAAGGCGGGCACGTCGGCCGGACGCAGGGCCAGCACGTAGCGTTCCTGTGATTCGTTGCACCACACCTGCATCGGCGTCAGGGTGGGGTCGGCGACCGGCACCTTGTCCAGGTCGATCTCGCCGCCGACGCCGGCGTCATGCAGGATCTCGGGGATGGCGTTGGACAGGCCGCCCGCGCCGACGTCGTGGATGCTGACGACGGGATTGGCCTCGCCCTGCCCCCAGCAGGCGTCGATGACCTGCTGGCAACGGCGTTCCATTTCGGCGTTGTCGCGCTGCACCGAGGCGAAATCGAGTTCGGCGCTGGACGCTCCTGCGCTCATCGACGAGGCCGCGCCGCCGCCCAGGCCGATCAGCATGGCCGGGCCGCCCAGCACGATCACCGCGTCGCCCGGTTCCACGGCGCGCTTCTGTACGTGATCGCGGCGGATGTTGGCGATGCCGCCGGCGATCATGATCGGCTTGTCGTAACCGCGGCGCACGTTGGGCGCGTCGTTTTCCTGCTCGAAGGCGCGGAAGTAGCCGCCCAGGCAGGGGCGCCCGAACTCGTTGTTGAAGGATGCCGCGCCGAGCGGGCCGTCGCGCATGATCTCGAACGCGCTGGCCATGTTCGGCGGCAGCGGACGCTCGCCTTCCCATGGACGCGGCAGACCGGGAATGCGCAGATGCGACACCGAAAAGCCGGTCAGGCCGGCCTTGGGCTTGCCGCCGCGACCGGTCGCGCCCTCGTCGCGAATCTCGCCGCCGGCGCCGGTGGAGGCGCCCGGCCACGGCGCGATGGCGGTCGGATGGTTGTGCGTTTCCACCTTGATGGCGTAGTCGATCGGCTCCGCGTGCGCGCGCCAGACACCGTCGGCATCGGCGTAGAAACGCTTGCCTTCGCTGCCCTCGATGACCGCGGCATTGTCCTTGTAGGCCGACAGCGTGAACGCCGGCGATTTTTCGTGCGTGTGCCGGATCATGCCGAACAGCGTGTCGGGCTGATCCTCGCCGTCGATATTCCAACTGGCGTTGAACACCTTGTGCCGGCAGTGTTCGGAATTGGCCTGGGCGAACATCATCAGTTCGGCGTCGCTGGGATCGCGGCCCAGTTCGGCGTAGCGTTCGGCCAGGTAGGCGATTTCGTCGTCGGCCAGGGCCAGGCCCAACTCGCGGTTGGCCTCGGCCAGCGCCGAACGCGGATCGTTGCCCAGCGCCACACGACCGAGTTTGCCCGCTTCGCCGTGCAGGAACAGCCCCTGCGCCTGTTCGAGCTGCGACAGCAGCGACTGCGTCATCGGATCATGCAACTCGGCCAGAACCAGCGCGCGCAGGGTTTCGGAAACCTGATCCAGACCGTCGATGCGCCACGCCGTACCGGCGTCCACGCGCTCGATGTCCAGGCCCGACATGTGCAGGATGTCGGTCGCCTTGCTCGACCACGGCGAGATGGTGCCCAACCGCGGCACCACCCACAGCGATGCCGGCTGCGGCGCGCCATCGCGGGCCCCGAGCACTTCGAGCAGACGCGCGTGTTCGGCCGCCGGCAGCGGTTCGTCGGCATCGATGAAGTACACATGCCACGTGCCCTGCACGCGGACACCCGGATCAAGCTCGGCAAGCCGCGCATTGAGCCGATCCAGCCGAAACGAAGAAAGGGCGGCCTGCCCGTCAAGAACCATCATGCGAAAGGCACAGCAAGGGGAAACCGCCATTTTAGCCGATCCTGGCCGACGTTACTCGCCCATGACCATGCGTCCGCAGGGCGGGCACTGCCCGCCATTGGGGATTCATCGGCGGGCAATGTCCTGCTCGTCAGCCGCCCGACGCTGCCGCGGCCTTGTCCGCCTGCTTCTTTTCCAGGATATGCAGCAACTGCGGCGGCGTGACATACCCGCCGATCACCGAGCCATCGGCGGCAATGATGGTGGGCGTGCCATCCACACCGATGCTTTCGCCCAGACGGAATTCGTCGGCCACGGGATTCTTGCATTGCCGGGATGGGATCGACTTGCCATTCTTGGCCGCCGTGAACGCCGCCTTGCGATCCTTCGAACACCACACCGACACCGCCTTGAGATACGACGGCGTCGGCTTGCCGCTGGGAAAGCTCTTGATGCCCGAACGCGGCCAGAACAGGTAATCGACGGCAATGCCATCGGCATTGAACTGCTTGATGTGGTGATGAAAAGCCCGGCAATACGCGCAATCGAGATCGGTGAACACGGTGATCGTGTATTTGGGATGCGGCGGCGCAAAGATGATGCGCTTCGAATCCGGCACACTGGCCAGCGCCTCGCGACGCACCACACGCATGCTGTCTTCAGTCAGATTGCTGCGCTTGCGTGCGTTGTAGAGCTGGCCATCGATGATCCACGTGCCATCGGCACTCACGTACACCATGCGTCCGCCGACCAGCGCCTGATAGAAGCCCGGTATCGGCGCTTTTTCCAGATGCGTCACCTCGACGCCCGGCGCCATGCGCTCGAGCGCAGCCTTCACCGCCGCCGGGCCGGTGTCGGCGGCCATCGCCGTGAATGTCATGCCGGCGAGCACGCAGAGCAGCAGGAGTCGGCGCATCTTTCTTCTTTCTCGATGGTCTGGATGAGGGTTCATTGTCTCATGTTGTTTTCGGGGCGGTGAGGGGTTTTCCGCCGGTAGCGGTGATGTCCGCATTGCGGGGGGCTTGTTTTCGCCTTCGGCGGTATCGCGCCCTTGCGGGCGCTCGTTCATTTTCTTTGCTTGCCCAAAGAAAACGAACGGCGGTTTCTAAACTCAAGTGCATCACCCCCGGGAGATGCGCATGGGACACCACTACAGCCATTTGAGTGCCGAGGAACGCGGAGCCATCATGATCGGGCTGGCCCGTGGGGACAGCCGCCGCCAACTGGCACGGGCATT
>DASSTF010000225.1:0-6126 GCA_035708045.1 Rhodanobacteraceae bacterium
TTGTGCTCGCGCACGCGGCCGATGAAGCTGGCGATACCGCCGAAGCGCGGGTCGGACACGAAATCGAGCGCCGCGGCGATGTCCAGCTTCGCCTCGCGGATATCAACCACGGCAACGCGCAATCCGTCCATGTCAGCCTCCGCTCACCGGCGGCAACACGGCCAGTTCCACGCCTTCGGGAACGCTGCGTGCATCGTGCAGGATTTCCTCGGCACTGGCGAAAGCCGAACGCTCGACCAGTCCCACGCCGATGCCCGATGCGTGCTGTCGCAAATGCCGGATCAGCAACTGGCGCAAGCCGGCGATATCGCAGCCGGCGGGCACGTCCAGTTCCACGTGACCGCTCGGGTCGGCCTCGCGCAAGGCGCCGTAGAGGGCGATCCTTGTCTTCATGCTTCGCTCCAGACAGGCATCGGGCTTTCCAGGTGGCCGAGGCCATGGACATCCACCAGCGAACCTGCCGGCAATGCGGTCGTGTCGGGAGATGTCACCACCCAGGCATTGGCTTCGGCCAGCGGACGGATGCGATAGGACTGCTGCCCCGGCAGCACGGTGACTGCCAAGCGACCCTCACGATCCAGGGTGATTTTTGATTTCAGATGAAAACGCAGGCTTCGTTTTTGCGCGTAATCGGTGGCCAACGGCACGCGCCAGGGTCGTTCGCGCGGCAACCCGAGCATGTGCCGAAGCGCGGGTTCGACGAAAAAGCGCCATCCCACCGCGACCGAAATCGGATTGCCGGGCAAGCCGAAAAACAGCGTGCCGTCGTGCAGCCGCGCAAACAGCAGCGGCTTGCCAGGGCGGATTGCCAGTTTGTGGAACAGGATTTCGGCGCCCAAAAGTTCCAGTGCCTGCGGCACGAAATCGTAGCGGCCCATCGACACCGCGCCCGTGGACACCACGATGCGCGCACCGGCGGCGCGGGCGCGTTCGAAGGCGGCGATGAACGTATTCACGTCGTCACCCACTGTTTCGCCGTGCACCTGTTTCGCACCGGCCAAGGGCACACGCGCGGCGAGAAACGGGCCGTTGGAATTGTGGATCTGTCCGGAGACCAACGAGTGTATCGGGTCGTCCACCAGCTCGCGGCCGGTACACAGCACGGCGACGCGCGGCTGCGTGGCGACCGGCACCTCGGCCACGCCCAAGGCGGCCAGCAGCATCAGGTGTTGCGGCGCCAATAGGGTGCCGGCGGCCAGCACTGTTTCGCCCCTGTCTACGTCGGTACCGGCCAGACGCACGTTCTGCCCTGGTGTGACATCGGCCAGCAGGCGCACGCGTGCAGGATGCTCCAGGCGCTCCGTGCGTTCGACCGGAATCACGCGATCCAAGCCGCTGGGCATGTGCGCGCCGGTCATGATTTCCCAGGCGCCCTGCCCGGCATGCACGGCCCGGTCGCCGGCGGCCTGTTCGCCTTCGATGGGCCATTCCGTGCCGGCTGGCAATGCTTCCCCGCCGCCGCCGAGGGCGTAACCGTCCATGGCCGAATTGTCGAACGGCGGCAATGATGCGGGACTGACGACGGATTCGCGCAGCACGCGGTTCATTGCGTCGGCCACGGCGCAATGTTGTGTCGGCAGCGCTGCGCAGGCATCGAGGATGATGCAAAGCGCCTCGTCGGGATCGAGCAGCGCCGGCTTCATGCGTGGCCCTCACCGGCCACCATGGCCAGGGCATGCGCGAGGATGGGCGCGAGGATGTCCATGCCTTGCGCCACGGCCTTCGGGCTGCCGGGCAAGGCGATCACCAGCGTGTCACCGACCAGTACCGCGTCGGCATTGCTCAACCAGGCCAGCGGCGTGTGCTGGCTGCTTTCGCTGCGGAACATTTCGCCGATGCCGGCCACGTGCCGGTCGGCCACTTGTGCCAGCGCCTCGGGTGTGCGGTCGCGCGGACCGAGACCGGTACCGCCGGTGCACAACACCAGGCGCGTGCCGGCGGCGGCCAGTTCGCGCAGCCGCGCGGCCAGTGCATCGGGATCGTCCGGGCGCACTTCGGTTGGGCCAACTTCAGCGCCCAATGTGCGCAGGCGTTCCACCAGCAACGGACCGGCGGCATCTTCGTAGTCGCCCCGGCTGGCACGATCGCTGAGCGTGACGACAGCCGCGTCGATACCATCCAGTCGCGCCGGTGCACGTGGACGGAAACGCCCGTGTTCGGCCTCGCTCATGCCGTCGGGATGCAGCCACAATCCCTTTTTTCCGCCTTCCTTGAAAAGCAGCCGCACGCCCCCGAAGGACAGTGCCGGCTGCACGGGCTTGGTCAGGTCGTAAAGCGTCAGCAGCGCCGCGTTGACGGCGGCCAGCGCTTCCATTTCCACGCCGGTGCGCGCGAAGGTGGCGACCTCGCCGTATACGCGGATGACCTGGCGCTCGGGCACTGGAAGGCATTCCACACGGATGTATTCCAGTGGCAGCGGATGGCACAGCGGCATCAGTTGCGAAGCTGTCTTCGCGCCCTGCAATCCGGCGATTTCGGCCATCGCCATGGCATCGCCCTTGGGCAGGCGCTTTTCGACGATGTCGGCGAAGGCCGTGCCGGGATCGAACTCGCCCACGGCGACGGCGCGGCGTGCGGTAGCGCGCTTGCGGCGCACGTCGGCCATGTGGAAGTGCGCAGGGTTTTCGCGCTGGTGCATGCATCAGCCTCCGGTCGATGCGAGATGCGGCGTGATGCCGGTGTGGCCCTGGTGCAGGAAGTGGCCCTGCTCCTTGCGACCGATCTGTCCACCGATGGCGCGGACCAGGTCGTCGTGCTGATCGTCGCGCTGCAGCAACGGACGCAACGGAATGCCGAATTCGCCGAACAGGCACAGCCGCAGATCGCCGGTGGCGGTGACGCGCAGGCGGTTGCAACCGGCGCAGAAATCCTTCGAGTACGGCGCGATGATGCCGATGCGGCCGGCGTAGTCGTCGTGACGGTATTCGCGTGCGGGACCGGCGTCGGCGGCACGCGGCAGCGGTTGCCAGCCAGCGTCGCGAATGCGCGTTTCCAGCGTTTCGGCGCGCACGTGGTACTGGCGGAAGAAGTCGAGGTTGTCGCCGGTCTGCATCAGTTCGATGAAGCGCAGGCCCACGGCGTGGTCGCGCAGGTAGTCCAGCCAGGTCGGCAGCTGGTTGTCGTTCATGCCGCGCAGCAGCACGGCATTGAGCTTCACCGAAGGCATGCCGGCTGCCAGCGCCATGTCGATGCCCTCGAGAATCTCGTCCAGTTTGTCGCGCCCGGTGATGCGCTCGAAGGCGGCGCGGTCCAGGCTGTCCACGCTGATGTTGATGGCGTTGAGGCCCGCGTCCATCCATTCGTGCAGGCGCCTGGTCAGCAGGCTGCCGTTGCTGGTCATGGCCAGCTTGGTGACGCCGGCCACGGACGAAGCGGTGCGCAAAATCTCCGTGAGGTCGCGCCGCACGCTGGGCTCGCCGCCGGTGATGCGCAGCTTGTGCATGCCCATGTCGACGAAGCCGCGCAGCAGGCGCGTGATCTCGGTCAGTGACAGCGGCGCGTCGACACCCGGTTCGGCGTGATAACCGTGCGGCAGGCAATACATGCACTTGAAATTGCACGCAGGGATGACCGACAACCGCAGATAGGGAAAACGGCGGCCGTAGCGATCAGTCAAGGGCGACACGACTTTGCTCAAGGCTTTCCCATTTCGCATGCGGAACCTAAGGAAGTGTTTTCCGGTCATGTCCGCAGCCAAGCCGGTCGACGCGGACAGCCGATTTCCACTATAGCGAAATTCGACAACTTGCCGGCACCGGTTCGTTCGTTGCTTCAGGATCGACTTCGGAAACGTCGACCCATTTTGCATACTGCCCGCCCTATGCGTTTTCATCCCCGAGTCGCCTGGGATGGCTGTACACCACATGTCGACCCGGACGCACGAAGCCGACCAGCGTCAAATTGCTGGCGCGAGCCAATTCCACGGCCAGCGCCGTCGGTGCGGAAATGGCCGCCAGCAGGCCGACGCCAAGGACAATGCATTTGATGACCATTTCGTAACTGGCGCGGCTGGTCACCAGCACGAAACCCTTGTGCGGATCGCCGCCTTCGCGACTCAGTGCGCCGAGCAGCTTGTCCAGGGCATTGTGTCGGCCCACGTCCTCGCGCACGCAATGGATGTCGCCCGCGGGAGAAGTCCACGCGGCGGCATGCATCGCGCCGGTGCCGGCATTGAGTGGCTGACGTTGCGCCAGCGCGGACAGTGCCCGATCCAGTGCGCCGGCGTCGAGTTGCGGCCCGTCCGCGACGGGCGACGAGGGTCGCAGTACGTCCTCCAGGCGGCGGCTGCCGCACAAGCCGCAACCGCTGCGTCCGGGCAGCAGGCGCTCTGCTCCCTCCTCCACCGTCACGGGCTGCCGGGTGTCGATGTCGACGACGTAGCCTTCCAGCAATTCGCGTACCGCCACGCCGCGGATGTCGTCGGCGCTGGCGACGATGCCTTCGCTCAGGGAGAATCCGTGGGCGAAGTCCTCGAGGTTCACCGGCGTGACCATCATCACTGCGAAGGATTGGCCGTTGTAGCGCAACTCGACCGGCACTTCCTCGGCCAGCCAGTCCTCGCCACGCTGCGCCGTCCCGCCCTGGTGGACGGTCACCATGCGGCAAGCCTGGCCGGGACGCTTCATGCGCTCATTCTCGCAAATCGTGGGGCTGTCCATCATAGTCTCGCGCATCCGCTTGTGCGCGGCATCCCCGGCGGTACACTGGCATGAAGAAGGCGTGACGGGGAGCAGCGACATGAGCGATGACCGCAAGCCAAAGATCGAACCGTATCCCGGCCCTGCCGGTGGCTGGGGTTCGGTCAAGTCGGTGGTGAAGATTCTCAAGCGCGAGAAGGTGCCGATTCCCACCACTGTGAAGGAGCTGTGGCGGCAGAACAAGCCCGGCGGGTTCACCTGCGTGTCCTGCGCCTGGCCGCAACCGGCGCATCCGTACAAGTTCGAGTTCTGCGAGAACGGCGCCAAGGCCAGCGCCTGGGAATTGACCAGCCTGCGCACCACGCCCGATTTTTTTGCCCGTCACACCGTGACCGAGCTGCGCGATTGGAGCGACCACGACCTGGAACAACAGGGACGGCTCACGCATCCCATGCGCTACAACCACGCCACCGACAAGTACGTGCCGGTGACGTGGGATGAAGCCTTCCGCGACATTGGCGAACGGCTGAAACAACTCGACCCCAAGTCGGTGGTGTTCTACGCCTCCGGCCGCGCCTCGCTGGAAACCAGCTATATGTACGCGCTGTTCGCGCGGCTGTACGGCAACAACAACCTGCCGGACAGTTCCAACATGTGCCACGAGGCCACCGGCGTCGCGCTGAAGCAATGCATCGGTACGCCGGTCGGCACCGTGGTGCTGGACGATTTTGCCAAAACCGACTGCATTTTCTTCTTCGGCCAGAACGCCGGCGTCAACAGCCCGCGCATGCTGCACGACCTGCAGAATGCGGCCAAGCGTGGCGTGCCGATCATCGTGTTCAACCCATTGCGCGAACGTGGCCTGGAGCGTTTCACCAATCCGCAAAATCCGGCCGAACTGCTGGCCGGCAAGGAAACGCCGCTGGCGACGCAATACCTGCAGGTCAAGACCGGTGGCGACATCGCGGCGATCACCGGCCTGTGCAAGACCCTGCTGGCGCTGGACGATGAGGCAGTGGCAAACGGCGCGCCGCGCGTGCTGGACAAGGATTTCATCGCCACGCATACGCATGGCTTCGATGAGTTCGCCGCATGGGTGCGCGCGCAATCATGGGAAGCCATCGAGGCCGACTCGGGACTGACACGCGAAGCGCTGGAAAAGGCGGCGCGCGTCTACGCCAGGGCCGACGCCGTCATCGGCGTGTACGGCATGGGCATGACACAGCATGTGCTCGGCGAATACAACATCTACATGGTCGTCAATCTGCTGCTGATGCGCGGCAACATCGGCAAACCGGGTGCCGGCGCCTGCCCCGTGCGCGGGCATTCCAACGTGCAGGGCCAGCGTACGGTCGGCATCGCCGACAACCCCGCGCTGGTGCCGCTGGATCGCCTGGCCGAGCAATACGGTTTCGAGCCGCCGCGCGAGAAAGGCCTCAACACTGTCGAATGCTGCAAAGGCGTGCTCGACGGCAGCGTGCACGGCTTC
>DASSTF010000226.1:0-4195 GCA_035708045.1 Rhodanobacteraceae bacterium
CTGGTATTCGGCCTCCGAGCCGTCGCACCAGTGGATGTGATCCGGACGGGTACGTTTGGCAACTTCGTCAACCCATTGATTCAGCGATTCCAGCTTGCTACTCATCGTGCGTCAGGCTCCAGTGGTTTGAAGAAAAATTGAATCCTGACGGTACTTTGCAAAAACTGGTATTGCAATACTTCTTGCTGAATGCGATCTCAAGTCATTGAGCGCAAAGGCGTTCGGGTCGGCGTCGCTCCCGATTGAAGCTGCAGGATGGACCTTGCTTAAGCCCGTTCGTCCTGAGCCCGTCGAAGGACTCAGCGCGAACGGTCAGGGAGCAGGTGGATGCCAAGTAAGTGCCATCTGGCCAAGATCCACCTGCTTGGCTACGGCACCAACGTATCGGTGACATGGTCGACGTAGGCGTCGAACTCGTCATGCGACAGACGCGGCAGGCCCAGCGTCATGTTGATCTGCATGAAGCCGACATAGGAGGCGTAGGTCAGGCGCGCACGATGCTGGGCCTGGGCCGGACTCATGCCGGCCTCGCGGTAGGCGGCGGCGAGGAAATCCATGCGCCGTGCCGACACGCGCGCCATCAGGGCCAGCACGGCGGGATGATCCAGCGCCTTCAGCAGCGCCGCGTAGATGCGGTGCGAGGGAAGCTCACGGGCCACGAAATCGAACATGGCGCGCAGGCGCAGGCGTGGATCGGCGATGGGTTCGATCTTGGCCAGCACCTCGGCCTCGTCATGTTCTTCCCAGCGTTGCAGGGCGGCTTCGAGCAGTGCCCCACGGTTGCGGAAATGCCAGTAGAAACTGCCCTTGGTGACCCCCAGCCGGCGCGCCAGCGCTTCCACGGCCATGGCGCCGACGCCTTCGTCGGCAATCAGTTCGAGCGCGCCACGCTCCCAGTCCTCGGCGGACAGGCGCGTGCGTTCCGGTTTGGTGGGTGTGTTCATTGCATGGATGGTAGCGCGGGTCGGGGTTCGATGCTGGTTGACACGCTTTGGCGGCCACACCATACTCTTGCGTATGGTAAGGCATGACCACCTCCACGACACGACATCGGGCGTCCTCGACGGTGCCGACGGCGTGCCGTTGGCCTGGGAGTGCCGGCATCCGCAAGGTGTGCCGACACTGCTGTTCGCGCACGGCTTCGGGCAGACGCGCGGAGCCTGGGGCGGCAGCGCCGAGGCGTTGGCGCAAGCCGGTTGCCGCTGCGTCACGTTCGACGCGCGCGGTCATGGCGAAAGCGGGCGTTCGGCGGACGGCGCGTACCACATGCAGCAGTTCATCGACGACCTGGCGATCATGGCGGCAGCGCAACCCGAGCCGCCGGTGCTGGTCGGCGCGTCGATGGGCGGTCTACTGGGCCTGGCGCTGGCGGGGGAGCGCGATCCGTCGCCCTTTTCCGCGCTGGTGCTGGTGGACATCACGCCGCGCTGGGAAAGCGCCGGCGTCGAGCGCGTGCTGGGTTTCATGCATGCGCATCCCGACGGCTTTGCCGATCCCGCCGAGGCCGCGCAGGCGGTGGCCGCCTACCTGCCGCATCGCGAGGAGCGCAAGGACGCGGCACAGCTCGAACCGCTGTTGCGCCGCGCCGACGACGGCCGTTTGCGCTGGCACTGGGATCCGGCCATGCTGGAAACCATCGGCCGGGAAAGCGAACGCCATCAGCCGCGCCTGCTTGCCGCCGCCCGCCGCGTGCGGGCGCCGGTGCTGCTGCTGTCCGGGGGGCGCAGCGATGTGGTGTCGCAGGCCAACATCGATGAATTTCTCGCGCTGGCGCCGCAGGCCCGGCACGTCGAACTGCCACAGGCCACGCACATGCTGGCCGGTGACGCCAACGATGCTTTCACGCGCGAGATCGCGCGTTTCGTCGATACGCTTCCGGCCATGGCGGATGCCTGATCCGCCATGACCTTTTACACCAACCACAGGTGACGCCATGTTCATCCTTCCCTTCATCGCCGCGCTGATCGTCTCGGGTGTCTGCGCCTGGTTCCGCACCAATCTGCGCGTGTGGACGGTCGTCACGGCCATCGCCATCGTGGTCGTCGGCCTGCTGTGCCAGGTGCCGATCGCCTGGATCGTCACGCTGATCGTGTTCGCGATCATCGCGTTGCCGCTCAATCTGGATGGCCTGCGCCGCCAGTACATCAGCACGCCACTGCTGAAGATGTTCGCCAAGGTCACGCCCAGGCTGTCCGATACCGAGCAGACGGCGCTGGAAGCCGGTACCGTGGGTTTCGAGGGCGAACTTTTTTCCGGCAAACCGAACTGGAAAGTCCTGATGGCGCAACCGGTGCCGCGCCTGTCCGCCGAGGAGCAGGCTTTCATGGACGGCCCGGTGGAAGAGCTGTGCGCCATGATCGACGACTGGCAGATCACCCACGAGCTGGGCGACCTGCCCGAAGAGGCCTGGGATTTCATCAAGCAGAACAAATTCTTCGGCATGATCATTCCGAAGAAATACGGCGGCCTGGAGTTTTCCGCGCTGGCGCATTCGGCGGTGCTGCAGAAGCTGGCCAGCCGCTCGATGACCGTGGCTTCGACCGTGGCCGTGCCCAACTCGCTGGGGCCGGCGGAGCTTTTGCTGCATTACGGCAGCGACGAGCAGAAGGATTATTTCCTGCCGCGCCTGGCCGATGGCCGCGAGATTCCCTGCTTCGCCCTGACCGGCCCCACCGCCGGCTCCGACGCCACCTCGATTCCCGATTACGGTATCGTCTGCAAGGGCGAGTGGCAGGGCGCCAGCGTGCTCGGCGTGCGTCTGACCTTCGACAAGCGCTACATCACGCTCGCGCCGATCGCCACCCTGGTCGGCCTGGCCTTCCGCATGTACGACCCCGAGCATTTGCTGGGCGACGTCGAGGACATGGGCATCACCCTGGCGATGCTGCCGCGCGACACCGAGGGCCTGGAAATCGGCCGTCGCCATTTGCCGCTGAACAACCCGTTCCAGAACGGTCCGCTGCACGGCAAGGATGTGTTCGTGCCGCTGTCCACGCTGATCGGCGGCCCGGACATGGCCGGCCACGGCTGGCGCATGCTGGTGGAATGCCTGTCGGTGGGACGCGCCATTTCGCTGCCGTCCAACGCCGTCGGCGGCGCCAAGATGTGCGCGGCCGCCACCGGCGCCTATGCGCGGTTGCGCAAGCAATTCGGCCTGGCCATCGGCCGTTTCGAGGGTGTGGAAGAAGCCCTCGCACGCATCGGCGGGCACACCTACGCCGCCACGGCGCTGTCACGCGCCACCGCCGCCGCCGTCGACCGCGGCGAAAAACCGGCAGTGCCGTCGGCCATCGCCAAATATCACGCCACCGAATGGGGTCGCAAGGTCGCTTCCGACGCCATGGACGTGCATGGCGGCAAAGGCGTGCAGCTCGGACCATCCAACTACCTCGGCCGCGGCTGGCAGGGCGTACCGGTCGGCATCACGGTGGAAGGCGCCAACATCATGACGCGCAGCCTGATGATCTTCGGCCAGGGCGCGATCCGCTGCCATCCGTACGTGCTCAAGGAAATGCAGGCGCTGACCATGACCGATCCGCGCGAGCAGTTGCGCGCCTTCGACAAGGCATTGTTCGGCCACATCGGCTTCGGCATCTCCAACGCCGTGCGCGCGCTGGTGCTGGGCCTGACCTTCGCCAAGGTCGGCAAGGTGCCGGGCGACGATTACACGCGTCGCTACTACCGCAAGCTCAACCGCTATTCCGCCGCGCTGGCCCTGTGCGCCGACGTGGCCATGGGCGTGCTGGGCGGCAAGCTGAAGTTCAAGGAAAAACTGTCCGCGCGCCTGGGCGACGTGCTCAGCCATCTCTACACCGCCAGCGCCATGCTCAAGCGTTACGAGGATCAGGGGCGGCTTGAATCCGACCGTCCGTTGCTGGCCTGGGCCTTCCACAACAGCGTGTGGGAAATGCAGATGGCCCTGGATGGCATGATCCGCAATTTTCCGGTGCGCCCGGTGGCCTGGTTGCTGTACGCGCTGGTGTTCCCGTTTGGCCGCCGTGAAGTGCCGCCATCGGATCGTCTGGGTCGTCGTGTGGCAGCCATCCTCACCGCGCCCAACGAGGCACGCACGCGCATGATCGAATGGGCCAGCCTGATCCCGTCGCCCAACAACGCCGTGGCTCGCCTCAATGCCCTGCTGCCCGAGGTCATCGCCGCCGAACCCGTCGAGCGCAAATTCCTCAAGGCGCGCAAG
>DASSTF010000227.1:0-25281 GCA_035708045.1 Rhodanobacteraceae bacterium
GCTACAACCTGCGTTGGTTGATGCGGTGGATCAGGCTTTTTTGCGTTCGAATTCTGGTCGTGACTTGGCGGTCGATGTCACATCCGATCACTTCGTGTGCTGTGTAACTGGTCGGGGATCGAATTGTTCAAGGCCGACTACTAAGCATGCGCTGATAGCGTGATAATGGTGCGCTACGCATCCTCAGGGTGACCTCATGGCTGGTTCTTTTTCGTCGCACCCGCTGTATCGGCGCTTTCGGCCGCTGATATGGCTGGGAATCTGTTTCGTCGCCATTTCGTTCGTGACGCGGTTGATCCTGCTGGTCATGACCGGGTCGGGCGTACCGCTCAATCCGTTGTACTGGCTGTATGCCTTCGGCGTCGGACTGGGCTACGACCTGATTACCTTCGTGTATTTCGCCTGGCCGCTGGTGTTGTTCTTGTGGCTGGTGCCGTCGCAACCGGGCCGCATCGCGGGATGGTTGCGCTGGGTGTGGTATGCCCTGACGGTGGTCGTGCTTTGCGCCATCGTGCTGGGTTTCCTGCGTTGGCGTTATGACGCCAACTGGATGACGGCGTGGCCGGCGGTGTTGCCGTTTCTGTTCGTGCTGCCGCTGGCGGCGTTCAACTATCGGTCGCGCGTGGGACAGAGGGTGTTGTACCTGTTCTGCCTGCTGCTGCTGTTCATTCTGTTGTTCACGGGCGCGGCAGAGTTGACGTTCTGGAACGAGTTCGGCACCCGTTTCAATTTCATTGCAGTGGATTACCTGGTCTATACCACCGAGGTGATCGGCAATATCCGGGAATCGTATCCGGTTGCCCGCTGGCTGGCGATGCTGGCGGTTGCCGCGATCGTCATCGTCGTGCTGTCGCGGCGCGTCTTGCATACGCGCGAGGACGACAGTCGCTTTGGCCATCGTTCGTGGGTGGTGCTGGGTTGGCTGGTGGTGACGGTGGTCACGGTGGCCGCCGTCAACGCGAACATGAAGAATGTCACGCGCAACACCTACGTCAACTCGCTGGCCGGCAACGGCATGTACCAGTTCTTTGCCGCCTATCGCAACGAGCAGCTCAATTTTCATCGTTTCTACAAGACGTTGCCAGATGACAAGGCTTACGCCATGGTGCGCAAGTTGCTGAAGACGCCGCGCTCGACCTATGTCAGCGATGATCCGCACGATCTGACACGCATCATCCGCAACCCCGGTCCGGAGCATGACTACAACGTGGTGCTGATCACGGTGGAAAGCCTGTCGGCCAGCTACATGGGCATCTTCGGCAATCCCGAGGGGCTGACACCGTTCCTGAACAAGCTGGCCGGCGAGAGCCTGTTTTTTGACAACGCCTATGCCAACGGCACGCGGACCGTACGCGGTCTGGAAGCCGTGACATTGTCGGTGCCGCCGACGCCAGGCAATTCGCTGATCCACCAGAAGCACAACGAAGACCTGTTCGCGCTGGGCAGGATCTTCGATGCGCATGGCTATGTGTCCGATTTCGTGTACGGCGGCTACGGCCAGTTCGACAACATGAACTATTTCTTCGGTCACAACGGCTATCAGGATATCGACCGCCGAGACATCCCGCCCACGGCCACCATCCACAGCGAGAACGTATGGGGTGTGGCCGATGAGGATCTGTACACGCTGGCGATGCGTCAGATGGACAAGATCCATGCCGAGGGCAAGCCGTTTTTCCTGCACATCATGACCACCTCCAACCATCGGCCCTACACCTGGCCGAAGGGCAGGGTGGACATGCCGCAAGGCGAGCGCGGCGGCGCGATCAAGTACACCGACTGGGCGATCGGCGATTTCATCAAGCGGATGCAGTCCAAGCCGTATTTCAAGAACACGATTTTCGTGATCACCGCCGACCACGACGGCGCCAGCTCGGGCAGCACGCGCATTCCGCTCAACCGCTATCACATTCCGCTGTACTTCTATGCTCCGGCGATCATCCAGCCGCGCGTCGTGCATCGGCTGACGGCGCAGATCGACGTGCCGCCGATCCTGCTCGGCCTGCTCAACTTCAACTACCGCAGCCGCTTTTTCGGTTACGACGTGCTGCATCTGCCCGAGGGCATGGAGCGGGCGTTTCCCTCCACCTATGCCAACCTCGGCTATTACCACGACGGCAGGCTGACCATCCTGATGCCGGGCGAGAAGATCATGCAGGTCATACCCAATCCGAAAAATGGCCAGACCACACCCGTCAAGCACGTCGACAAGACCTTGTTGGATCAGGCCATCGCCTATTACCAGGTGGCTTACGACGAGTTCGATACAGGGCGCATGCACTGGCGCGCCAATGATGGCGAGCCGGTGCCGAAATTGCCGGCCAGCGCGGCCTCGACGCCGGCAGCGGCTTCGTCGGCAGCACCGTCATCCGCCGTGTCTGTAAATTGAATCAACTTCTGATTGAAAAGTATCAATAATGATACTGGAATTACACCATGAACAGGATGGAAAGGATTATTGCAGGGATGCATGCATCGCCGACATCGGTGCGATTTTCTGACCTTTGTGTGCAGTATACGAACGCTACTTTGGGGCGGCTCGGCAGCAAGGCAGCAGCCACCGCATCTACAAAACTCCATGGGCCGGCGACCCACGCGTAAACAGGGCAAAGACGGCAAGGCCAAGGCATATCAGGTCAAGCAAGTTCTTGCCGCCATAGCCAAGCTGGAGGCAAAACCATGAGCACAGATCGTTATACCTACCGCGTTACCTGGTCCGAAGAGGACAGGGAGTTCGTCGGTCTCTGCGCCGAATTTCCGTCTTTGTCGTGGCTGGCTTCATCGCAGCGCGAGGCGCTGACGGGAATCATCGCGGTGGTGAAAGATGCTGTCGCAGACATGCAACGGCGGGGCGAGCGGGCGCCAGAGCCTCTTAGCACCAAACACTACAGCGGAAAGTTTCAGGTGCGCATACCGCCCGAACGTCACAGGGCATTGGCCATGGAAGCGGCGGAGGAAAAGGTCAGTCTCAATCGTCTGGTATCCGCACGGCTTTGTGCATGATCGTGCACCAAAAGCGCTCTTGCGAGACAGTGGCAAGCTGAATCATCCTGATACCGGACAAGCAAGTTTTAACCTCGCTCGTCAGCTATGTTTTCTCAGGATTGAAAACCATCCCCACCCAACCCTCCCCTTGAAGGGGAGGGCTTTTGTTTCAGGCCAGATGGTGAGCTCTCTCCCCTTCAAGGGAGGGCTTTTGTTTCAGGCCAGATGGTGAGCTCCCTCCCCTTCAAGGGGAGGGCTGGGGTGGGGATGGTTTTGTTCTCGCCGCAACACCAGACGTGTTGGATCGTACTCAGGCTCTGCGGCGCCAAACGAGCAGAGTGGACAGTCCGAGCACGCCGAGCCCAAACAGCGGCCAGACCGGCGGCTCAGGCACAGGGGTGACGCTCGACAGCTGCCAATATCCGGAACCGCCGTCGCACGCAGGATACCCACATTCGCCGGAACCAAAATAGTCAGAACCGTAGTTGTATATCTGCCAGTCGTAGTGCGTGCCGCCAGCGTCCACCTGCTCCGATACGTCGAACAGGAACAGGCTGCCCGTCAGCGTACCGTCATCGTTGAACGTGAGTGTGCTGCCAAACGGAAGCTGCGTATCGGAAAAATACTGGCTGCCAGGCTCCGTAGACACGCCCGGAACCCAGCCATCACCGGTCAAGTTGAAAGTCAAACTTGCCGAGATCACGGGGCTGTTGATAATCCGCGGATAAGGAGAACCTCCGTATTGGGGAACCCACCGGTCGGGGCCAGGGCCAGGATCGTCGGAAGAATCGCCGACAAAGAAATCAAACGATCCCGAGAAATAGGCCGCGTTGGTGATCACCAGCTCACCGCCGGTTGCCGTCACGTAGGGTCCGGGACTGGTGGAGTGCCATGTGTAGATGACGTCGGCGTGGGCATTCGTTGCGCCCAAAAACACCATCATTGACCCAATCAATACGAATTTGATGTAGCGCATGAGTCCGCCTCCTTATCTGTCGTTGAAGCATCCTTCCGCTGTTGAAGCACCTTGACTCAGCTCATGTACGGGAATTTGTTTCGCGAACAGACGGATACATCAAGTCTGCAAGCATATGTCGTACCAGCCGGGCAACCCCTTGCTTTTGCGCCGAAATTGCAACGACCCCTGATCCTGGTGATTGAAAAATGTAAGCTTTTTCGACGGCCAAGATGTGGGTGCGGAATTCCTGGTGGGCCAGTTGTCGCAAAAGCAAAAGGCCACGCCGTTATGGCGTGGCCTTTTGCTTTGAATGTGGTGGGCGGTACAAGGGTCGAACTTGTGACACCTGCCGTGTGAAGGCAGTGCTCTACCACTGAGCTAACCGCCCCGAAGGGAGCGCTGCATTCTACGCAGATGGTTGGGATGGGTCAATGGGTATGGTTGGCGGGGTGCGAGGCGTGATACGGGCAGGGCAGGCACTGCCCGCCGCCATGCGTTCCGTCTGCCGAACCGCCTGGTTTTTCAGCGCAGGGCTTGTTCCTTGACGCGGTGGATTTCGTCGCGGATGTGGGCGGCTTCCTCGAATTCCAGGTTCTGCGCGTGCTTGTACATGCGCGATTCGAGTTTCTTGAGCAGCGCGGCGATTTTCTTTGCATCCATGGCGGCGTAATCGGGCGCGTCTTCGGCGACCTTGCGGCGGGCCTGATAGGTGCGTCCACGCTGGCGACCGGTGACGTCTTCGCCGTGCGCGCCTTCCATGATGTCGGCGATGCGGCGCACGATGGTCGTGGGGGTGATGCCGTGCTCGGCATTCCAGGCCATCTGCTTTTCGCGACGACGCGCGGTTTCGTCCATGGCGGCGCGCATGGAGCGGGTGATTTCGTCGGCGTAGAGGATGGCCTTGCCGCGCACGTTGCGGGCGGCGCGGCCGATGGTCTGGATGAGCGAGCCGGTGGAACGCAGGAAACCCTCCTTGTCGGCATCAAGGATGGCTACCAGAGAAACTTCTGGCATATCAAGACCTTCACGCAACAAGTTGATACCGACAAGCACGTCGAATTCGCCGCGGCGCAGGTCGCGGATGATGTCCACGCGCTCGACGGTCTCGATGTCCGAGTGCAGGTAGCGCACCTTGACGTCGTGGTCGCCGAGGTAATCGGTGAGGTTTTCGGCCATGCGCTTGGTCAGCGTCGTGATCAGCACGCGGTCGCCCAGTTTGACGCGCTCGCGGATCTCGCTGAGCACGTCGTCGACCTGGGTGCGCACGGGGCGCACTTCCACTTCCGGATCGACCAGGCCTGTCGGACGTACCACCAGCTCGACGACGGCGTCGCCGGATCGCTCCAGCTCATACGCGCGCGGCGTGGCGGAGACGTAGATGGCGCGGGGGGCGCGCGCTTCCCATTCCTCGAAGCGCAACGGTCGGTTGTCCAGCGCCGAGGGCAGGCGAAAGCCGAATTCGACCAGGGTTTCCTTGCGCGAACGGTCGCCCTTGTACATCGCCCCCAGCTGCGGGACGGTGACGTGCGATTCGTCGATGACCATCAATGCGTCGTCGGGCAGGTAGTCGAACAGGGTCGGTGGCGGCTGGCCGGGCGCACGTCTCGTCAGGTGGCGCGAGTAGTTCTCGATACCCTGGCAGTAGCCGACTTCGGCCATCATCTCGATATCGAAACGGGTGCGTTGCTCTAGGCGCTGGGCTTCGACCAGCTTGTTGTCCTTGCGCAACACCTCCAGCCGTTCGGCCAGTTCCACCTTGATGGTGTCGATGGCGTTGAGCACGCTCTGGCGGGTACTGGCGTAATGGGTCTTGGGATAGACGGTGAAGCGCGGCACGCGATGCTTGATTTCGCCGGTCAATGGATCGAACAGGGCCAGCTGCTCGACTTCGCCGTCGAACAGCTCGATGCGCAGGGCCTCGGTGTCCGACTCGGCGGGAAAGACGTCGATGTTTTCGCCACGCACGCGGTAGGTGCCGCGGTGCAGTTCCACCTCGTTGCGCGTGTATTGCAGTTCGGTGAGCTGGCGGATCAGCTTGCGTTGGTCGATGCGTTCGCCGACGGCCAGGATCAGGCGCAGGCTGAGGTAATCCTCCGGATCGCCCAGGCCGTAAATGGCTGATACCGTGGACACGATCAGCGCGTCGGGCCGTGACAGCAGGGCCTTGGTGGCGGCCAGGCGCATCTGCTCGATGTGGTCGTTGATCGAAGCGTCCTTTTCGATATAGGTGTCGGAAGCCGCCACGTAGGCTTCAGGCTGATAGTAGTCGTAATAGCTGACGAAATACTCCACCGCGTTGTGCGGGAAGAACTCGCGGAACTCGCCATAGAGCTGTGCGGCCAGCGTCTTGTTGGGCGCCAGCACCAGGGTCGGCTTCTGTACCCGTTCGACGACGTTGGCGATGGTGAACGTCTTGCCCGAGCCGGTCACGCCGAGCAGGGTCTGTGCCGCCAGGCCGCTCTCGAAGCCGCTGACCAGCTTTTCGATGGCCTGCGGCTGGTCGCCGGACGGCTTGTAGGGGGACACCAGTTGAAAGCGATCGCTCATGGGTCTGAAGATGGGGGTATGTGCATCCATCTTAAACCGCCTTGTTGACAGGACGTGGCAGCAGTATCCGGATCAACACGTAGGGTGGGCACTGTCCGCTTGAAGACCAACTCGGCGGCCGGTGCTCGTTCTAGCCCAATATACAGGCTTGACATCGGTGCTTCTGATCACCAGAATTGCGGGCTCGCTGCCCGAATAGCTCAGCTGGTTAGAGCACCTGACTGTTAATCAGGGGGTCGCAGGTTCGAGTCCTGCTTCGGGCGCCAGATTAATTACCCGCAATATCCCGCTACACCACCTAAAGCCCCGTTTTTACGGGGTTTTTTGTTGCCCCGCCCCTTTTTTGGCTACCCTCAACGCCCCGATTTACCCCTTGTCTACCCGAAGATTTGGGGGTAGGTTGTGGGGTAACCATCGAGCTACCCCCTCGAAAACGGCCAATTTGGGGGTAACACCAGCGGGAGGCCGCATGCTCACTGCATCACGGATCCGGAACGCCAAGCCCAAAGCCAAGCCCTGCAAGCTGTTTGACGGGCGCGGCCTGTATCTGGAAGTGCGCCCGAACGGGGGCAAGTGGTGGCGGTACAAGTACAGGCGACCGGGCACGAGGAAGGAAAACACGTTGTCGCTGGGCACCTTCCCCGACGTATCCCTGCGAAAGGCTCGCGCGCGATTACAGGCGGCGCGTGACCTGCTCGCCGACGGCATCGACCCCGGCGAAGCTCGCAAGGCCGACAAGCAGGCTGCGGCCAAAGCTGCCGAACCCGTCGCCACCTTCGCCGAATGCGCGCGCAAGTGGATGCGGAACAAGGCGCCAGGCTGGAGCGACTCATCGCGCGAAAAGGCGCGGTTGGTGGTGGACGACTACCTCATTCCGGCGCTGGGTGATCGCCCTATCGCCAGCCTCACCAGCGCCGACGTGCTGGCCGTACTACGCGACATGGACAGGCGCGCCCCTTCCCTCGCCCGCAAGGCCGCAGGCGCCGCAAACGCGATTGTCCGCGTCGCCATATCGGAAGGCGTGCGCGAGGAGGGCCGGCTGCTTGACCTGAACTTGCGCGACAACCTCCCCAGGCAACGCAAAGGCCACCTGCCCGCCGCCACCACGCCGGCCAGCGTCGCCACCGTCATGCGCGCCATACAGTCCATTGCAAGCCCTGTCACGCGCGCCGCGCTGCTGGTGTGTGCCTACACCGCGCAACGGCCGGGCAATGTCGCCGCCATGCGCTGGGATGACCTGGACCTAGCCGCCGCCGAATGGTTGATTCCCGCCGAGGTCATGAAGATGCGCAACGCCCACATCGTGCCGCTGTCTCGGCAAGTGGTGGCGCTCGTGGAAGGCATGCGCGAATACACCGGCGGGCGCGGCTACGTTTTCCCGCCCATCGCCCAACAGGGCAACAGCCACCTGCACCGCGACGCACTGAGCAAAGCGTTACGTGACGCCGGCCTGCAAGGCAAGCAAACTCCGCACGGCCTGCGCGCCACCCTGCGCACCGTCGCGCGGGAACGGCTGGGGATACCTGCCGACGTGCTGGAGGCTCAACTTGCCCACGCCAAACGCGGCGAGACACAAGCGGCCTATGATCGCGGCACGTTGCTGGACGAGCGGCTCGAACGGGTGCAGGAGTGGTGCGACTACCTCGACGCGCTCGCGGCCGGCGGCGATGTGGTGGCGTTCAAGCGGAGGGCGGCCCGAAGAATCTAGCCCCGGTCATCATCGGCCGCCGCGCTTTTCCTGTGCATGTCATCGAGCTGAGCCATGATTTCATCAAGCCTGTGCATGAGTTCCCGCACGTCACTGACGTCATCGGCAAAACTTTTTTCGAGCCGTTGCACCACTTCGGCCCCCATTGATCGGCCGTTATCTGACGCCGCTTCCTGAAGGCGCACCTTCAGGGCCGACGGCATTCTGAAATTAACCTGGACGTCTGACTTAGCCATGCGCGCAGTATGACATAGCACTTCGCTTGACTTCCATAAAGCAGTTTGCTACAACATACCGGCAGGCACGACCACACCACGGTGCTGCACCCAGGCGTCATCCTGCACCCACAACGAACAATTCTACTTTTCGAGGAAAACGTTAGACACTTTTGATCCACCATGTACCCGTGAAGCCAATCACAACCCGTCTTTGACATTGGGTAGTGGCGGGGATAACTTCACAAGATGTAGTGATTTCCGGAAGCTTCACGCACAAGGAGTCGTGCGACAACGCAAGATTCAGACCTCGCGGGGTGCCTTCAGACACAAGAAGCCCCCACCGTTGGCGCGGCAGGGGCTTGATCTTGTTGGACTAGAACAAGGTCGGGACGCATCCCGACGGCACTAGCTTTGCTTATGTAACTAGTGACGTCAATAGCTTTGCTATTCAGGGTGCGGTCCGGCCTTCAACCACGAAGGCTAAACATGAACACCTCAAACCTGCAAGACCTGAAACCAGGCGACCTGCTGACCGACCGCGAGGCCGCCGCCGTGCTCAACATCGGCGTGCGTACCCTGCGCAACTGGCGTTGCAACGACCTTGGCCCGCGATGGGTGAAGATCGGACAGCGGGCAGTTCGCTACCACCGACGCGACCTTGCTGCCTTCATTGCCGCCAACGACGGCCAGCGAGGTGCGGCATGAATCCGCGCACCGAACAGATGATGGACCGCCTCGCGAAAGCTGCCCGCCGATGGAGCCACGACGATTTGGTGGACGTGGGCGACGTTTCGATCCCGCGCTGGCTTCTGCACCAGCTCGTGCCGGACATCGACCGCTTCGAGAAGTGGCGGGTGGATGCGCTGAATCTGTCGATTGACATGGACGATTGCGGAGGTGTCCCAGGTTACGTCCTTGAGTGGAGCGAGGCGAAGCGCGAAGCAGTCGGCGCAACCCTGGATGACATCGCGACGATCACGCGGAAGCTGGCGGACCTCTGCAAGCAGGAACTGGATGCACGGGGGACGGAATCATGAACGCGCAAAATGCCATTCGCCAGAGCGCAGACGACACGCTCGACGATGCGTTCGCGGGCTGGGATCGGTCGGTGTTTCTGGCGTGTCACCGCGCCGTGCTCGACATCTTGATGGCCTTGCCGCCGGGCAGTCACCGGAATCTGCTGGACAACACTATTTCAGGCCTGGCCCTTCTCGCCGCCGCGTTGCTGGATGCAGCGGGAGGTGAGTCATGAATCCGGCGGAACTCCGCGCGCGCTCGATCCGCAGGCGGCGCAGGATCGAGATCGAGGCCGACATCACCAATGCGTGCCAGTACCTGGGCGCCCTTGCAGCCGCGTCAAAGCTGTCCAGGGCGCCGATGGACCACGGCGTTGTGCGGTCGCAGATTCGCGGCCTGCAGGAGTTGCTGGCGGAGCGGTCGGAGGATGAACGCGCACAAGAGGTTCAATCGAATGACTGACAAAACCGGATTTTTCGCAATTGGGAAACCGCAGTGGGCCGAAGTGCTGCTGATTGGCCTTCGGCGACTGCTGGCGGACTGGCGAGCGAGGCAACCACCATGCGCGCACTGACCGAGTACGAGAAGGGCTACAGGGAGCGCGTATGCGGCGCTCCCGTGGTCACCGTGGCAACGACCAGCCAATGCACCTTCGCGCCCTTCACGGCGCTCCCAGAGCGTTACAGGGGCCGCCGTGTGGCGCTGGTGCTGCTGGATGCCGAAGACACGGATTACCAGAACAACACAAGGAGGCCCGAATGAGCCGCAAGAAGAAAGAAAATCGATTTGATGACATCGACGGCAAGGCCGCTTTTATCATCCCGCTGACCCTGCTGCGGCATCCCAACTGGATCAACCTGTCGCCCCATGGCAACAAGCTGATCATGGACTTGGGCAGGCAGTTCACCGGATACAACAACGGCTATCTGTGCGCCTCGTGGGCGATCATGCAGGACCATGGGTGGAACTCGCCGACGACCCTGCACAAAGCCATGCTTGAGTGCGAGCACTACGGGTTGATCGTGCGCACGCAACACGGATCCCTCAACAAGCCCAACCTTCACGCCTTCACGTGGCGAAGGATCGACGAGAAGCCGGGCCAGCCGCTGGAAATGACCCCCACCGATCGCCCGACCAACGCGTGGAAGGACCCCCGCGTGAAGTTCGTTTACGAGAAGCCGGAGCGTAGCCAATCGCACCGTTCCCGCCGCCAAAGGAGGGCCGCATGAAAACGCATCGTCTAATACACCTCGTGTATCAGCCTAGTACACCTCGTGTACAAGCAGCGGTCAAAAAGTGCGCAAAACGGGCCTCTGCTAGTACACCTCGTGTACAAGTCAGGGCCTTTTTTGGGGTTTTGCTAGTACACCTCGTGTACACCTTAAAAGATTACCACGCTGTACCCCTGTTTTTATCTTGGCTTTTAAGGCTTCAAAAACCACGGCGGCCCATCGCAACCACGGGAGCGACGACATGAACGTACAAGACCTTGACGACCTGCTCGGGCTGGCACAGAAAAGCAGGGGGTGGGTATTCCGCGAGTACCCGCCGCAACGGGCACACCTTCGCGGCAACTGTGAGTTGATCGTGATTCCGCCGTGGTTGTGGCGCGGGCGCTGTCGGCCCCGACCGGCAAGTACAGGTGAGCTGGTTTCGTTCCACAAGCGAGTGGCATAGGCCGCATAACCACGACGGCGGGCAGGCCGATGACAAACAACGACAAGATCGACACCGAAAGCGTGAAGGATGCGGCAGGCCGGTTCGTGGCTGGCGGCTACGGCTACGGGGTGAGCTGGTACGCCGTTGCACCTGATGCGCCTCTGGACGACATCGACGAGCACGGAATCCGGCGGCGCAATCTGGACGTGTGGCGCGTGGCCCGTCGCGGCGTCACCGAGGAAAAGGCCGGCCATTACGATCCCGATTGGCTGGCGGACGAGCCCGAGGCCGTGCAGAAGGAGGCCAATGCGTGGCTGGCCGCGCATCCTTTGAGCAGGCGACGCGGCGACAGCGTGCGGGAGTTCCGGGCCTGGGAGCATCACCAGACATTCGGCGCGGCTCCGGCCAAGCCGTCAGACTACGGAGCCGCCCTTGCGCTGGCCTTCGCCAAACTGGACGGGCCGCTCGAACCGCTGCTGCGGCTGGTGGCCCTTCAGGATGAAAGCCAGTGGCCCAAGATACTTCGCTATCTGACCGCCAAGGGACACCGACCGGCACCGTGTCGAACCGCCATGCGGAAGGTGTTGTTCCCCTACGCTCGCGTCGTGAATGTCGATGCCGAGGCAGACCGTCACGCGGCCACGTACCGCGCCGAAGTCAAAGCCGCCCGCGAGGTTCTGGAACGCTGGCTTCGGATGGCGTCATGGCGGTTCATGCGGGCACATGGCTGGCAACGGCGTGCCCACGAGGCCAAAACGACGGCCTTATCACGTATGCCCAAGCGAGCACGGCCACGATTCGAGGGCGGCATCGACTGGCAGACCATGCCGCCAGGTCATCCGAAGTTCCGCCAGTCCGATGCGCGCTTCAACAATGGCCGCAAAGGCACGGGTGAGCCATGCGCTGTTCTGACGCTGAGCGGAACGGCCGCGAATGACCACAGGCGAGCGCACCCCGCACAAGGGCGCATCAAGGCCGGCACAACGGACGCGGAACTGTGGCGCGCATGGGACGACACCAGCGGGGCTGAACACGAGGCACGAGCAAATCGGCAGGAAAACATGGATTGGCTGCCCCTGCATAAACTGGTTGCGTAATTGGACGCTGAAACTCCCTCCCAAGCCCTTTATAAGTGGGAGGGCATCTGCCCATGCCCACACCCTCGCCCGCCGGGAGCGTATCCCGGCAATCAGATCAACCACAACCACAACCTGAGGAAAAAGCATGAACACCTAGAACGAGCATCACGGCCTTTCCGGCCCCGAGAAAAATGGACTGCGCCAGTTTGGCGAGTTGGCCAAGTCCCTGATGGCCACTTCCGGCTCTGCGGCCGACGCGCTGGCGTACATCCGGGACGCCACGCCCGCGAGCACTGGATGGGCACAGGAGATCGCAAAGGCCGCCATTGGCGCGCAAGATTGGGACACCGCATGGGCCACGACGGCGGGCCAGTCGTTGAGTGAAGGACTCCGCGCGCGCCTCCGGAATGTTTCCGTGCTGGATGCGGTTGCAGTCCACGCGCTGCGGCCGGACTACCCCAACCCGGCGCGCATGTTGACCGGCGGCGCGGCCAGTTCCGCCGACGAGGGCGGCGTGAAGGTAGCAACGAAGTTCACGCTGACGGCTCCCGACATGTCTGCAAACGGCCACAAGATCGCGGCGCTGGTTGCCATGTCGAAAGAGCTTCTGCGCCTGCCCGAGGCAAACCAAATCATCACCGACGAACTTGCCGCCGTCGTGGCCGACAAGGTCAACGCGGAGTTCCTGGGCGCACTGACAGCAACCACCGTCACCAAGCCAACCGACGGCGCCGCGACTGACTGCGTGCAAGCTGCGCTTGATGCCGTGGACGACAGCGATCAGGTAGTCATTGCCGCACCGCGCGGATTCGTGCGCAAGCTGGCGGCAGAGTCTGACGGGCGTATCGGTTTGATCGGTGGCGAGCTGTTCCCGGGCTGTCAGGTCATCGCTACCACTGCGGCGGGCAACAACCTGTACGCCATTCCTGCGGATCGATCATTTGTATATGAACGCCCGGTGGTGCTGAGTCCTGCCAGCGAAGCGAGCGTAGAACTCGACGACGCCCCGACCGGCGGCGCCACTTCGCTGGTGTCGTTGTGGCAGGAGAATTTGGTGGCCTTGCTGTGCGAGCGCAGCTTCTGGGCGAAGGCCACGGCTGCGGTCATGGAGGTGCAATCGTGACGGCCAAGCGCATGAAGGCTGAGCTGCTGGCGTCCCTTCGCCGCGTGCGCGCGGACAAGGACATTCCGGACAGCCAAGCGACGGCCTTCGCCGCCTGCGATGCAATCGTCACGCTCGCCGCCGAGGTGGAGTAGCTGGAGCGGAAACTGCACGCCCTGGAATCCCGCTCCCTCGATTATCGGGGCGTGTTCCAGCGTACCCAGGACTACGCCAAGGGCGCGGCAGTCACCTTCCGTAATGCCATGTGGATCGCCACCACGGCCACCAGCGACGAGCCCGGCACATCGGCGGACTGGCAGCTTGCATTGCGAGGGAAGGGATCATGACGTTCGCTCAACATCTGGAGCTCGCCCTGCGCGTCGCCATGCTCTGCCGTCGGCATCGTTCGGAACCGTTCGCCACGACCGTGTACTACCACGACGACGATCCCGACGACCCTTGCGTGCCGATGCTGGTTTGCGAATGGGGCGACCACTACGCCGCCATGACCTTCGGTACAGACGCAGACGCGGACGCTGCCGAACTGGCCGCGTGGCGTGTGGCAACGGACCCCCGAAATTATCTGGATTAACGCATTGCCCGGCAGGCCATAAACCTGTCGGGCTTTTTTTTGGAGTTATCCGCTATGAAATTCCCCGACCCCCCGACTTCCCTTTTTCGGCAAGCCATCGGCAAGGCGCATTCGTTGGGCCTCTGGATTATTGCCGCGCCCACGACATAGGAAGCTGAGTCGCGCGGCGGGCGTTATCGTGTCGTCATCCAGCACCACGACCGGCCACTGTTCGCGCACGATTCGATTAGCGCCACGCTGGCGTGGTTGGTTAAGAGGGAGAAAGTGCAAGGACGCCGCTAAGGCCTCTGTACGGCCCCACAAGCGCGACTACACGCGAGGCAGTGTCTACCCTTGCCGAGTGGGCACAATGGCTGTCGGGGCCTCTGTGCGGCTCCCTGAAGCCGACGGGGGGGGTATGCGGGATAATCCAGCGTAACAGCCCTAGACCGGCCCTCGCCCACACTTTTTCACGAAAATAATTATTTCCTTTCAAAAATTGGAGGCAAAAAAATGCCGAAATCCAATGCACCGAAACACCTGTCCACCGAGGCCAGGCTCTGGTGGGACCGCCTGTGCAATGAATACGATCTAGCCGACAACGCGGCGTAGTTGTTGCTGCAAACGGCACTCGAAGCACACGACCGCATGAAATCATGTCAGGCCGCGATCAACCGAGACGGCGAATCGCTATCGGACCGCTTCGGGCAGGTGAAGCCCCATCCTCTGCTGGCCGCTGAGCGCGACGCGCGTTCGGCAATGATTCAGGCGTTGAAATCGCTGAACCTGGACATTGAAACAACGCAACCCATCGGCCGACCTTCCGGGGGTCACCTGTGAACGTGAAGCGCAAGGTTCGCCGCCGCAAGATTACGCCCGGCATCACGGATCGATATTGGCGAGGCGATCCGCCGCCGAAACGGGAGCCGACCGCCGAGGATTATTCACTCGTGATTTCCGCGCATTACTTCGGCGATGATCGACCCGAGGGTTTCCGCGACTTCGAATATCACCCGCACGGCGAAGCATGGTTAGCATGGGTGCGGGACGCTGCCGAATAATCACGAGAGGTGACAGACAGTTTCAAGTGGCAACGTTGCCGCTTGATCCGGGTCATCACTGGAATCACGAATCAAAGTGCAACGTTGCACCTTGATTTTCAAAATCACCGGCAACCGACGGCCCCAGACCGACGCCCGACCACACACGACAACGCAATGGACAAAAACAATGACCACATTAGCCAAATTGAAAGTAGACCTCATTGGATCTAGTGCCTAGTTCCGCACCGAAATGGTGCGGGGCCAGCGCCAAGCCAACCGATCACTCAAGCACATCCGGCGCGACGCCAAGCAGGTGGGCGATGCCTTCCGCGGAATGGCCGCAGCGGCGGGCTTGTTTTCCGGGGCTGCGCTGTTCCGCGACCTGATCCGCGCGCAGGTTCAGATGCAGCAAATCACGTACACGATGCAGGCGGCGACCGGCAGCGCGCAACAGGCCGCGCAGGCGTTCGAGTTTGTCCGCAAAGAGTCGGCCTAGCTCGGCCTTGATCTGCAACCGACTGCGATGAGCTTCGCCAAGCTGTCGGCATCGGCCACGGCCATGGGCGTGTCGCTCGAAAAGTAGAAGGAACTGTTCGATGCCTTCGCCAAAGCCTCCACGGTTTTGCACCTTTCGGCCAATGAATCGCAACGCGCACTGATGGCGCTGGAGCAGATGTTTTCCAAGGGCAAGATTCAGGCGCAGGAATTGCGTTTGCAGTTGGGCCAGGCCATTCCCGGTGCGGCGGAAAGATTCCAGCAAGCCGCCATGCAAATCATTCAGGGCACCGAGCTGCAAGGACAATCGTTCGCACAGCTTCTGCAAAAAGGCGAACTTTTGACAGACAGATTCCTGCCCGCGCTCATTCAGTCCTTCAAGGGCGTGTCGCACGGCTGGGAGGAGGCCAGTCACTCCCTCAACGCGAACATCAATCGACTTTCGAGTTCGTGGTTCAACTTGCGGACGGCTGTCACCGACGGGCCGTTCACGGGCGCGCTGAACAACGTCATCCTGTAGCTGTCTGCCAACATGGACGACCTCGCAAGCGTCATCCGCAACAGCACCGGCCCTGCCGCCGAGTACATGGCAAAGGCGTGGACGCTGGCAGAGCTGGCCATCCGCGACTCGGCCACATCGGTGGCGTGGTATGTGGATCAGCTTCGAATTCTTCATGAACAAATGCAGCGCATCCAGCCGGGCCAGCGGTTGAAGGACACCATTACCCTGCTGACCAGTTTCTCGATCGCGGACAAAAAGCGTGCATGGCACGACCTGCAACGGCTCAATCATCAAGCCGTGTCAGGCTTCGGCCAAATGGCCGCGGACATGAAGCGCACATGGGATGTCTACATGGACTCCCTTGACGCCAACAACGCGCGCGCCATGCAGGCCTTTGAGAAGATCAACAAGACGGGCGACGCGGCCACTTAGCATGCGATCGAACAATCCCACGCGCGAGCCGCCGCATTGCGACAGGAGGCGGCAGCGGCACGGTCCGCCGCGCTGACATCACCACAGGCCACGAGCCCAACAACAAGCCCGCAGCATGCCCGGGAGAAGCTATACGGCAAGCGCGAGGATTCGCCATTTTTTTCGACCGACCAATTGCAGTCGATCACCGTCGCCGACGGCAAATTGCGCACCCTGCGGGATCACTGGCAAACCTACTCCGCGGACATGTCGCATTTCGGCGAATCGGTGGTCAGTGGCATTTCGCGCTCGCTGGCTGATTTGGCGATCAGCGGCAAGGCCAGCTTCGGCGATCTGGCCAAGTCCATCATCCGTGACTTTATCAAGATGACCATTCAAGCGCTGATTTTTCGGGCTGTGGCAGGCATGTTCGGCGGAGGCATCGTATCCATGGCCGGGGTCATGTCTGAAATGGGCGGCGTCATGCAAAGCATCGGCGGAGGCGTGTACGCCGACGGCGCAGCATTCACAGCGGGAGGTCATCGCGCCTTCGCTTCGGGCGGCATTGTGAATCGCCCCACCAAGTTTGCCTTCGCGGGCGGCACGGGGCTTATGGGCGAAGCCGGTCCCGAGGCTATCATGCCTTTGAAGCGCGGGGCAGACGGCAAGCTGGGCGTTCAGGCGCTCGTGGGCGGCGCGCCGAGCATCGAAGTGGAGGTCAACATCACCAATAACGGGCAGCCCGTGCAAGCTCGGTAGACGGGCGTCCATCGCGACGGGCGGAAGGTCATGCTCGACCTGGTCCTTGATGCCGTCGCCAACGACACAGCGAAGGGCGGACGGACGGCCAAGGCAACGGCTGCGCGCTTCGGCCTGTCGCGTGCGGGCGTGTCTGTGGGCGGAACCTGATGCGCTCGGAGCTTACGGCTACGCAACAGGCGGAGCACCTGCAACGCCGGAAGGAGATCTGGGAGGCGATGAAGGAGGCGGAGGTTTCGGGTCAGGTTGACCCGAAACCCGAAGGCGGTAGGCCGGAAGGATTCGCACAAGCGACCGCCGCCGCCACCGGTCGCAGCAAGGAATCAACCAACCGCGCCACCCGCCGCGCCCGCGAAGTCTGCCAAGCCGACATAGGGGTAACTCTGGGGGTAGGTTCGCCATCAATGCGGCATATTCCGCATAATTCCTACTTGTTCGAGTCCTGCTTCGGCGCCAGTTTTGAAGGCCAGCCATCGTGCTGGCTTTTTGTTTTTAAGGCAGTCACTACTGAAATTTCCTCATGTGGCGTCAATCGGCCGCACGGCAGCGCGTTCTTTCGGCGTGATCGGCCGGCGCTTCGCGGATGCGGCCGGTGTTGGAAATGACGACGGTCTGTGCATGTCCGTCGTCATCGTGCCGAGGGCAGATGATCAGGGTGAGGTTGGTGCCTGCGGCGGCGCCGTCGGCGCGGAAGCGGACGCGTGGGCGGCCACGGCTGCCGAACAGGATGACGTGGGCGGTATCCGGCTTGCCGTGGACAAGAATGGCGCCGTCGGGCTGGTTGTCACGGTTGCGGTCGACAGCGACGATCCAGCCCTGCTGCCATTGGGCATCGCCGCAATGTCGGCCATCCTTGCTGGGGCAAAGCAGGACGTGGGTGTTGCGCATGATGGCCTGGCTGCGCGCCAGGCGGGCGGCGGTGAACAATGAATCCTCGACTGAACGCGTCGCGGTATGCGTGACAAGACGGGCCATCGAGGGCACGGCGATGGCGACGAGGATGGCAGCCACGGCAAGAGTGGCGACCTGTTCGACCAGGGTGAATCCGCGTTGGCGACGGGCTTGTTTCATGGCCCGTCCATGCTGGGTCGTGTGCAAACGCGCGGATAGCGGGAGAGGCCGGATTGCCTGTACGCCGAAGCCGACGGTGTGTGTGGGCGATGTATGCGGATCGTGTCGGTGAAGTCGGTAGATGGTGGATCAAGGCACAGCCCGCGGTGGCTATTGGCGGGTATGATCGGCGGCTTGGATGACGGAATGGGGGGAAAGCACTTGCCCGTTGAAGCAACCTCAGTGATCGATTCCACGCCATCACCGACACCACGCCGGCCCGGCATATGGGGCGGTCTGGGTGTGGTGGTGCTGTATCCCGTGCTGCAACTGATTGTGGCCGTGGCCTTGGGCCTCTTTGCCGCCATCGGCTATGGCATCGCACTGGGCTTGCAGGGGAGCAGGACGACAACCGCGGCCGTGCGGCATGCGTTCCAGTCTCCCGACGTCAAGACCGGTTTCACGGTGGCGACAATTGCGGTGGTGGCAGTGTTGATGCTGTGGATCATCCGTCGCCAATGGCGTGGGCAATGGACGGTGGCCAGCCCACCCGGTTTCGGTTTCGTGCGACCGCAGGAGAGTGTCTGGTTTCTGTATGCGGTGCTGACCGGCGTGGCCGTGGCGCTGCTGGGCGGGGTGCTCACGCAGTGGCTGGCGCACGGGCATGAGGTGCAACAGGATGTGACGGTGATGGGACGCCATGTGTCGCTGGGCATGCGCGTGGCACTGGCTGCCCTGGTGGTGTGCGTGGCGCCGCTGGTGGAGGAGCTGATTTTCCGCGGCGTGCTGCTGTCCGGTCTGATGCGCTACATGAAGGCCGGCTGGGCCGTCACATTGAGCGCGTTGATATTCGGCTGCGTGCATCTGCCGGATTTCAAGTTTGTCTGGTACGCCATTCCCGCCCTGATCCTTTTGGGTGCGGTGCTGGCCTGGTTGCGTCTGCATTCGCGCTCGTTGTGGCCGGCGGTGGCGGCGCATGCCTTCAACAACCTGATGGCCACGATCGGCTGGTTTGTCGCCGCGCATCCCCATGCCTGAAGTCTGCCAACCAGACCACGAGTTGAGGCCGCAGCACTGGTATGATGCGCTCTTGAACGATTTTTGCGCGGAGAAGGCAACGTGCTGGATATCCTGATGGCGGGCGGCTGGCCCATGCTGCCCATTCTGTTGTGTTCGGCCATCATGCTGGCCATCGTGCTGGAGCGGTTCTGGTCGCTGCGGCATGACGCGGTGCTGCCGCCCGGCCTGGGCGAGGAAGTGCGCCAGTGGGCGCGCTCGCGGCGTCTGGATGTCGAACATCTCAAGGCCCTGGCCGACGGCTCGCCGATGGGCGAATTGTTTGCTGCCGCCTTGACCGTGCGTGACCGTCCGCGCGCGATCATCAAGGAGCGCATCGAGGACACCGGTCGCCATGTGGTGCACCGCATGGAACGTTTTCTGAGCACGCTCGGCACCATCGCGCTGATCGGCCCGTTGCTGGGCCTGCTGGGCACCGTCATCGGCTTGATCGAGATGTTCCTGACCGTGATGGTCAGCGGCGTCGGCGATCCGATGAAGATGGCCGGCGGCATCGGCCAGGCGCTGGTATGCACGGCCACGGGTCTGGTCGTGGCCATCCCCGCGTATATCCTGCACCGCTATTTCCGCTCGCGTGTCTCGGGTTACCTGGTGGAAATGGAAAAGCAGGCAACGACGCTGCTGGACGACCTGTCGGCGCAGGCGGCGCCGGCGGCTGCGCGGGCCGCCGAAAACCCGGTGGCAGCCCGAAGCGCCGCGGCTCCGGTGCGCCGTCCGGCCCGCACCACGACGACACGCTGAGGTCTGGACATGCGACTGGGTGACAGCCGCCGCGAGAGCGATTTCGAGATCAACGTGATTCCGTTGATCGACGTGTTGCTGACCTTGCTGATGTTTTTCGTCCTGACCACCACTTTCGTGCGTCATGCCAGCATGAAGGTGGAATTGCCCACGGCAAACGCCAAGACCAACAGCGCACAGACGCATCCGCTGGTGTTGATGATCGACCGCGCCGGGCATTACTACGTGGGCGGCCATGAAGTGCTGGGACAGGGCGAGGACGCGCTGCGACGCGCCATCGTCGCCGTGGCCGGCAGCGATCGCGACCGCCCGGTCAGCCTGCGCGCCGACGCCAAGTCCTCGCACCAGTCGGTGGTGACGGCCATGGACGTGCTGGGCCAGCTGGGCTTCAGCCGTTTGTCGATCGCCACGACGCAATCGCATGCGTCGGCAGGGGGTTCGTGACCGTGGCTGCCGATGGCGACAGCGGAAAGGATCGGGCGGCCTGGCCTATCTACAAGCGTCTGCTGCGTTACACCTTCCCGTACTGGCCGGTGGCGGTATTAGCCTTGATCGGCATGGCGATCGATGCGGCCGGCCTGGTTACTTTCACGCATTTCATCAAGCCGTTGCTGGACGGACTGTTTACCAGGCGTGATCCGACGATCATCTTCTGGATGCCGATCTGGATCGTGGGCATTTTCCTGGTGCGCGGCATCGGTTCGTATGCCGAAACCTATGGCGTGGCCTACATCGGCCGGCATGTGGTGCAGCAGATCCGCATGGACATTTTCCATGTCTACCTGCGCTTGAGTTCGACATTCTTCGGCCGCGAAGCGTCGGGTCACCAGATTGCGCGCATCACCTACACCGCCGAGCAGGTGGCCCATGCCTCCACCAATGCGGTCAAGATTGCCATTACCGATGGCCTGACCGTGATCGGCATGGTCGGCCTGATGCTTTACACCAATGCCTACCTGAGCCTGGCGCTGTTCGTGCTGGCGCCGGTGATTGTCCTGATCGTCACATATGTGAGCCGGCGTTACCGCCGCATCAGCCGTCATGTGCAAAACGTGATGGGGGCGGTGACCGGGGTGGTCGAGGAAGTCGTCAGCGGCCAGCGCGAGGTCAAGATCTACGGTGGCCAGAAACGCGAGAGCGAACGTTTCGGCGAGGTTACCCGCCGTACTCGCCATCTCGATATCAAAGTGGCGGCGACCAGCGCGATTTCCTCGTCCACCGTGCAGACCACCGCGGCGATGTCGCTTGCCTTGATCGTTTACATGGCCACTCGCCCAGGCATCATCGAGCACATGACGCCCGGCACTTTCATGACCCTGTTCGTGGCCATGGGCGCCATTCTGCCGTCGATGAAACGGCTCGCCACCGTGCAGGCCAACATCCAACGTGGCATGGCCGCGGCCGACGAGCTGTTTCAGGTGATCGATACGCCGCCGGAGCCGGATGCGGGCCGACGAACCCTGCAACGTGCCCAGGGCGACATCGTGTTCCGGGACGTGACCATGCATTACCCGGACAGCGCGGCCCAGGCGTTGAATGGCATCAGCCTTGACTGCAAGGCCGGCACCATGACCGCCCTGGTCGGACGCTCGGGCAGCGGCAAAAGCACCCTGGTCAGTTTGTTGCCGCGATTCTACGAGCCGGCATCGGGCACGATCACACTGGATGGCGAAAACATCGACGACTACCGGTTGGCCGACCTGCGCCGGCAGATGGCCTGGGTGGGACAGTCGGTGGTGCTGTTCGACGACACCGTCGCCAACAACATCGCCTATGGCGAATTGAAGGGCGCCAGCGAGGCCGACATCGTCGCGGCGGCCGAGGCGGCCAACGCCATGGAATTCATCCGCCACCTGCCCGAGGGCATTCATACGCCCATCGGCCAGGGCGGCAACATGCTTTCTGGCGGTCAGCGCCAGCGCATCGCCATTGCCCGCGCCATTCTCAAGAATGCGCCGATCCTGATTCTGGACGAAGCGACTTCGGCGCTGGATACCGAATCGGAACGGCTGATCCAGCAGGCACTGTCGAACCTGATGCATGACCGCACCACGCTGGTGATCGCGCATCGCCTGTCCACGGTCGAACACGCCGACCAGATCGCCGTGCTCGATCGGGGGCGCATCGTCGAACGCGGCACGCATGCCGAGTTGCTGGCGTTGGATGGCCATTACGCGGCTTTGCATCGCATGCAGTTCCACGAGCCCACCGCCGCGTCGACGGCGGCTGGCGACTGATCCGGTCGCCGCCGTGGCCTTGGCCGACAAGCTCGTGCGGCGCTGGTACGACGGCGGTCCGCGTCCGTGGCTGCTGCGCCCTTTGACCTGGCTGTACCGTGCCGTGGTGAGCGTTCGTGCATGGTTGTATCGACACGGCTGGCTGGCCAGCGAACGTTTGCCGGCGCCGGTGGTGGTGGTCGGCAACATCACCCTCGGCGGCACCGGCAAGACGCCGCTGGTCATCGCACTGGTCGAGCATTTGCGTCGTCAGGGGGGGCGTCCAGGCGTGGTCAGTCGCGGCTACGGCGGCACACAGGAAACGCCCATGTTGCTGCCGGACAAACCCGACCCGGCACGCTTCGGCGACGAGCCGTGCCTGATTCGCCAACGTACCGGCGTGCCGGTGGCCGTCGGACGCGACCGTCCCGCCGCCGCGCGGCGATTGCTGGAGGCAGGCTGCGACGTGGTCGTCGCCGACGACGGCCTGCAGCACTATCGCCTGCAGCGTGACGTCGAAATTTGCGTCATCGACGGCGAACGCCGTTTGGGCAATGGCCTGATGCTGCCCTGCGGCCCTTTGCGCGAACCGCCGTCACGCTTGCGGCGCGTCGATTTCCGCGTCTGCAACGGTGGCGAAACGGACAATGGGGAAGTGCCGATGCAGTTGACGGGCGATCATGCACGCCACCTGCGCAACGACGAACGCGAGCAGCCACTGCATGCCTTCACGGATCGACCGGTACACGCCATCGCCGGTATCGGCAACCCGGCGCGTTTTTTCGACAGCCTGCGCGCGCAAGGCCTGGACGTGATCGAACATCCATTCCCGGATCACCACGCATTCGCCCGCGACGATCTCGATTTCGGCGACGACTTGCCCGTCCTGATGACCGAAAAGGATGCCGTCAAGTGTGCCGGTTTCGCACATGACCGCTGCTGGAGTGTGCCGGCAAGAGCCGTGCTGCCCGAAACATTCTTCAGCCAGCTGGACCAGCGTCTGCACAACTACCCGCAGGCCTCGACCCCAACGTAGGAATCTGCCTGCAAGTGCTTCGATGTCGAAGCAAGTACGTGCGCCCATTGCAAGCAGGGCCTGCTCCTGCCGGTTGGCAACAACGCGCGCCTGCCGCTGCAAGGCGGCTATGCCTGGGTTAAGCGGGGACTCCGTACCATGTCAACGCGCGCACGCCGTACCGGCGCCGCCCCGCGTTGTACGGGCGGGACAAATCTCCCGGGAGGGCGATGACATGATGGTTTCCGGACGCAAGGACACGAACGGAGGTTTTCGACAGGCATGGCTCATGCGCGCCGTTCGCGCGTCATGGCGGTGTCGGCAAGGCATGAACTTCGTGGTGAAAACGGATGACGTGCTTGTCCCGATGGCTGGTGGCATCGGGCTGGAGCTTCTCGACGACGAGGCGGATGTCACGCCGGTACTGCGCCACTTCTACCGCGCAGGTTGTCGGGGCGCGGTTGTCGACATTGGCGCCAACATAGGCCTTGTATTGCTGGCGCTGATCAAGATCGACCGGCGGGTTCCCTACATCGGCATCGAACCGTCCGTGCAGGCAGCCGCCTATATCCAGAGGCTCATCACGCTCAACAACCTTGCCGCCACGCATTCGGTCTATGCGGTTGCCTCGAGCGACGAGTGTGGCGCCGCTGCGCTGCAGACCAGCGGTGCGCACGACGTGAGCGCCACGATCGACTCCCGGCTGAGGCCCTCAGGCATGTATCGCACGCGCACGGCTGTTTGCGTAAGCACTGGTGACCTCCTGCTCCGCGACGTTGCATCCATCGACGTCATCAAGATCGATGTCGAGGGCAACGAGTGCCGCGTGCTGGCCGGACTCGTGCAGACGATCCAGCGGCATCGGCCGGCGCTGATCGTGGAAATCATGCCGTACTACCACCTCGTCGACGATTCCTATTCGAGAGCGTATTTCGGAAACCTGTCGGAATCGGAGCGCATGCAACTGGCAAGCAATCGCAGGGCCAACATGGAAGCCCTGGGGGCATTCATGACGCAGCACGGATATGATCTGTACCAGATGCGCAATGGCGCACTGCATGCGGCCCAACCGTCGGAATCGACGGTCGGCGACCAGGACTTCGTCGCCATACCGCGCGAGCGTTCGAACTGGTTCGGCATCGTGCCAAAAGAACAAGCGTGCGCATGATCCGTGTCAGGCCGCGCCAAACCAGTGCGCGGCCAGCCACAGATGCAAGGCGATGCTGGCGGCATATCCCAGGCCGATGGCCCAGATCCATTTCATATGACTGGCAAACGTGTACAGGCCGCGCGATGCGCCCATCAACGCCACGCCGGCGGCGGAACCGATGGACAGCAGGCTGCCGCCGACACCCGCGGTCAGCGTGATGAGCAGCCAGTCGGCCTGGCTCATGGGCGGGTTCATCTGCAACACGGCGTACATGATCGGGATGTTGTCGACCACGGCTGACAATACGCCCATGCCGGTGTTGGCCACGGTGTAGCCAAGGGTGCCGTACATGTAGTTCGAAGCCAGGGTCAGATAGCCCAGCGCCGCCAGCCCGCCGACGCAGGCGAATACGCCGTAGAAGAACAGCAACGTGTCCCATTCGGCGTTGGCGATGATGCGGAAGATCGAGTAGGGCTGGTGTTCCACGCCCTGCGCCAGTGCATAGCGGCGCTGATGGCTGTCGATGCGCGACGCCAGCAGGTTCAGCAACGCCAGGCCCGTCAGCATGCCGTAGGCCGCCGGCATGCCCAGCCATTGTTTGCCGACGACCGTGATGACGATGGTCAGACCGAAAGTCACGCAGATGGCCACACCACCGGGTTTGATGCCAGCGTCCTCGCCACCTGCCTCGGGGCGGCCGCGGGGCAGGGCGAAATGCATGATCAGCGCCGGTATCAACCAGTTGACCACCGAGGGCAGGAACAGTCTGAAAAAGTCGAAAAAATCGGCCTTGTGCGCCTGCCACACCATCAGCGTGGTGATGTCGCCGAAGGCGCTCCAGGCGCCGCCGGCGTTGGCGGCCACCACCAGGTTGATCAGCGCCAGCGTGATGAAACGGATGTTGCCGATGCCCACGGCCAGCACCACCGCCGACATCACCAGCGCCGTGGTCAGGTTGTCCAGCACCGCCGACAGGAA
>DASSTF010000228.1:0-4403 GCA_035708045.1 Rhodanobacteraceae bacterium
ATTGGAAACCGCCGAAGTCCGGGCCTTGCTCGACAACTTTCCGCGCCTGCGCGGACCGGTTTCGATCCAGTGGCGCAGCCCACGCCCGCTTTCCGCCGCCGCACGCGTGACAACCGTGGCAGGCGAAGTATTCGTCAAACGGCACCATGCGAATGTGCGTACCCCGGACACACTGTCCGAGGAACACGCCTTCATCGCGCACCTGCGCACGCATGGCATACCGATGCCCGAAGTGCTCGCCAACGCCAAAGACCGCACCGCCATCGCATGCGGCGAATGGACGTACGAGGTGCATGCGATCGCCGACGGCATCGATCTGTATCGCGACACCATTTCATGGGCGCCATTGACCGATATCGAACAAGCGCGCACCGCCGGGCGCATGCTGGCGCGCCTGCACCACGCCTCGGCCAGTTTCGAAGCGCCGCAGCGCGATACCTGGATACTGGTGTCGCGCGACGACTGTCTGCGCGCGCCCGACCTGCTTGCCGCCATCGATGCGCAATGCAAACAACGACCGGCGCTGGCCGATTACCTGCGCCAACGCGACTGGCGGCACGAACTGGCTTCCCTCGTGGCGCGTCACCACGCGGTGCAACCGCGGCTGACCGACCTGCCGCGACTGTGGACGCACAACGACTGGCATGCATCCAACCTGTGCTGGACAAGCGCCGCCTCCGATGCCGCCATCAGCGCCGTCCTCGATGTCGGCCTGGCCGCGCCCACGTTCGCGTTGTACGACCTGGCCACCGCCATCGAGCGCAATGCGATTGCCTGGATGCAGCTTGAGCGCGGCATGCAGGCCGTCTTTCCGGACACCGCGCGCGCGCTGATTGACGGTTACGCCAACGTCCTGCCATTGACTGCGGATGAACGGCAACTGCTGGCCGATCTGCTGCCGGTGGTGCATATCGATTTCGCGCTGTCGGAAATCGAATATTTCCATGGCGTCACCGGCTCGACAGCCCATGCGGACGTGGCCTACGACACCTTCCTGCGCGGCCATGCCGCATGGTTCGACACTGCGCCAGGGCAGACTATCCTGCAGATCCTCCGTTCAGCGTCATGACTTTCACAAGAACATGATCCACCATCCGTGCTCTTCCACGACGTTACCGTTCGTCCTGAGCGTAGGCCCGCAGGGCCGGAGTCGAAGGACTGTCCGAAGATGCGCTTCGACTCCGGCCCTGCGGGCCTACGCGCGAACGGTATTGGAGACGACTTTCGCGTTGATCGGGTTCGTGTTTCAATAGACACCTGAAGCGGGGGTGCCCGGCACATGCCGGGCTGAGAAAGACCCTTCGAACCTGATCCGGTTGATACCGGCGTAGGGAGCTTGACCAGAAGCACCGGACCTCTGCGTTCGGTGGTTTGCCGTCGCTTCGTCCTGTCCGACACGAAGACGACGATGAAAATCCCACACACTCCCCTGATGCTCGCCCTGCTGCCGTTGGTGTCGCTGCCGACCATGGCCGCCACCACTCATCACGACAAGACACCGCCACAGGTCACCAAACTGAAGGCCGTCAAGGTCGAGGCCAATGCCGCCGATGACGCCGACGCCACCGGCATCGACAGCTACGGCAACGCCTCGCTGCACGACACGCCGGCGGCCGTCACGGTGATCGGGCGTCAACAGATCGAAAACCGGCACATCCGCACGCTCAGCGAACTGGCGCGCGGCGATGCTTCGCTGGGCGACAACTATGCTGCGGTAGGCTACTACCAGGACATCGCCATCCGCGGCTATCCGCTGGATCTCGCCACCGGTTACCGCATCAACAATCTCACCATCGTCGGTGAGCAGAAAGTGGCGCTGGAAGACAAGCAGCGCGTGGAAATCCTCAAGGGTCTGGCCGGTCTGCAAGCCGGCGTGATGGAGCCGGGTGGCGTGGTCAACTACGTCACCAAGCGTCCAGCGGACGTGCGCACGATCACCCTGGGCACCGATTCGCACGGCTCGCGCTACACGGCGCTGGACGTGGGCGGCTGGCTGACGCCCGACTTCGGGCTGCGCGCCAATCTGGCCTGGGAAGACATCCACTCCTACGTGCAGCATGCCGATGGCCGACGCAATTTCTATGCGCTGGCCGCCGACTGGCGCATCAGCCCGAACGCCACCCTGCAACTGGACAGCGACTATCAGGCCAGCGCGCAACGCTCGGTGTCGGGATACCAGTTGCTGGGCGGCGACACCCTCCCCCGGCACGCCGACCCGACGCGCATGCTCGGTTTCGAACCCTGGCAGCGGCCGGTCGGCATCCACTCGGCCAATACCGACGCGCGCCTCAACTATGCCTTCAGCGACGATTGGCAACTACGCCTGGCCGCCGGCCACAGCCGCAGCGTCATCGACGACAACGTGGCATTCGCCTATGGCTGTTTTTACGCGCCGGAGTGCGCCGACGGCAGCCATCCCGGCTACTTCTTCGCGCCCAACGGCGATTACGATGTCTACGACTTCCGCAGCCCCGACGACACCCGCGCCGACGACCAGGGCCGCGCCACACTGCAGGGCCACTTCGGCAACGACCGCGTCAGCCACGATTTCAGCGTGGGCGTCAGCGCCTTCCATCGCACCGTCAACCGCCGGGCCTACGTGTACGACTACGTCGGCACCGCCAACATCGCCGACGTCGATCCGCCGTACTTTGCGCCGTCGCCAAATCAACCGGGCAAGTCGGTGCGCCGATTCGACAGTTGGCAGCGCTCGCTGTTCGCCCAGGACCGCATGCATCTCGGCGACGATTGGCAACTGATTGCCGGCTGGCGCTTCGTGCGCCTGCATGAGCGCACCTGGGACAGCGACGGCCTGCCCGAACACGACACCCGGCTCAGCAGGGCACTGCCGCAAGCCGCAGTGCTGTGGCAGCCGAATGCGGCGTTGACCACCTACCTCAGCTACAGCGAAGGCCTGTCGTTCGGCAAGGAAGCGCCGTACTGGACAAGCAACGGCGGCGACATCCTGGGTCCGCGCCTGTCGCGCCAGATCGAGATGGGCACCAAATACCGCTGGAACGAAGGTTTGAGCCTCGACGTCGCGCTCTATCGCATCCATCAGCCCTACCAGTTCGCGCAGCCGGATCAGAGCGCCGCCGGATTCACCTTCGTGCAGCATGGCCAGGAAGTGCACACGGGTGTGGAAGTGTCGGCGAACGGACAGGCCAGCAGACACCTCAAGCTGCATGCGAGCGTCAGCCTGATCCGCGCGCGGGCGCAGGATTCCGGGACCCCGGCTTACGAAGGCCATCAGGTGCCCAATGTGCCGCGCCTGCGCGCCGTTCTCCATCTCGACTACCAACTGCCCATGCTGCCGAGCCTGAGCCTGCTGGGCGGTTGGCGCTACGCTTCGCCCAACGTCGCCACGCCGGATGGACGCGTGCGCGTCGGCGCCTACAACGTGTTCGACGCGGGTCTGCGCTACCGCAGCCATTGGCACGGACACAGCATGACGTGGCGGCTCGGCATCGACAACGTGTTCAATCGTTTCTACTGGCGCGACACCGGCAGTTCCGGCGGCGACAGCTATCTGTTCCCCGGTGCGCCGCGCTTGGCCCGCCTGTCGGTCAAGGTGGGCTGGTGATGGTCTGGGTCGAACTTGCCGGCGCCATCATCAGCGCGTTGGCCGTGTGGATGACGGCCATACGCCACCCCTGGTGCTGGCCGGTGGGCCTGGTGTCGGTCGTGGTCTACGCCTGGGTGTTCGTCGACGCCCGGCTGTATTCCGATGCGCTGTTGCAAGGCGCTTTCGGCGTGATGATCGTCTACGGCTGGATCCGCTGGATGCAGCATCTGGACAGCGGCGGGCGCGTGCGCATCGCCGCACTGGATGCACGTCCGGCCATCCTGCATCTCGCCATCGGCGCCGCGGGGGCGCTGGCTCTCGGTTACGTGATGCAGCGCTGGACGAATGCCGCGCTGCCCTGGCTGGATGCCGCGCTCACCGCCTTCAGCCTGGTCGCGCAGTGGTGGGAAGCACGCCGCCACATCGCCGCATGGTGGTTGTGGATCGTGGTGGACACGATCTACATCGGCGAGTACATCTACAAGGATCTGCGCATCACCGCCGTGTTGTATGCCGGTTTCCTGGTGCTGGCCGTGATCGGATGGCGTGCCTGGAAACAGGCATCGCAATCGGTCGCGATGGCAAACCAGTGAACCACCATCTCACGCGCACGCGTGTGCAGGAGCCGACCTGCCGGCGACCCAGAACCGCCATCGCGTCATTCCGGCGAAAGCCCAATGCTGTCCGGGAAAAATCTCGGCGGTTTCTAAACTCAAGTGCATCACCCCCGGGAGATGCGCATGGGACACCACTACAGCCATTTGAGTGCCGAGGAACGCGGAGCCATCATGATCGGGCTGGCCCGTGGGGACAGCCGCCGCCAACTGGCACGGGCATT
>DASSTF010000229.1:0-7197 GCA_035708045.1 Rhodanobacteraceae bacterium
GCAGCATGTGCCGCAAAAAGTACTGGCCTTTACCTGGCACAAGTCGCCTGTCCGCCTTTTCCTGAACGCCCATACCGCGTTGCCGACCGCGGTGGAAATCACGCGTCCGCATCCCTACGACCTCTTCTGGAATCTTTGGGGCGATGTGACCACCCGCATCTATTACTCGTTCTGGTCGCTCGAAGCCGGTGGATTGCGCTATCCGATGCAATGGGACGTCTGGCGCAACGGCCAGCATGCCAGCACCCGCTTCATCGGCAAGCTGGTCTTGAACCCGCCGCCGTCCAACAAGTCGCCCACTGTCACCGCGGCCGAGCGCAAGGCATTTCAGCGACAAGGCACGATCGACCAGCTTCCGCTGCGCGGCAAGGCGGAAACCATCGCCCCCGGCATCGTGCTGCTTCCCGGGTCATGGAACACGACCCTCGTTGCCCAATCCGATGGCATCGTGGTGCTTGAAGCGCCCATTTCGTCCGGGTACTCGCACAAAGTCATCGAGGAAGCCAAACGGCTTTTCCCCGATCGTCCGATCAAGGCCGTGGTCACCACTTCGAGTTCCTGGCCGCACGTGGGTGGGCTTCGCGAGTACGTTGCCGAACGGATCCCGCTTTACGTCCTGGACTGGAACGTGCCGCTGGTCCAACAAGTGCTGGATGCGCCGCACAAGATGCGTCCCGATGCACTCGCGCGACACCCGCAGGATCCCCATCTGCATGCCGTGTCGATCAGGACCGTCATCGGCAGCGGATCCAATCGCATCGTGTTGTATCCCGCGCGGAGCGATGAAGGCGAGCGCATGATGTTTGCCTATTTTCCGAACCACAAGCTGCTTTATGCCAGCGACATGGTTCAGCCCATGCCGAAAGGGGGACTGGCTTTCCCGGAGTATCTGTACGAGGTGGCGCATGTCGTTGCGCGCGAGAGGCTCAAGGTCGACCGCGTGTTTGCCATGCACACGCCGCATCCCTTGCCATGGGAGACCATTCGGCATGCCATCGCCAAGGCCGTGGCTCCCGCCTCGCCTTGAGCGGCGTTGCCGACAGCCGACATTCCCCTACCCATGCCTTCAGGCACTTCCCGGTGCCAGTCGGTTGACGTCACACTCGTGGAATCATTCGGCGCCGGCGGAGGCCACGTGTCCGACTCTGCGCAACGACAACGCATGAAGTCTTTCCTCATGGCGTTCGGTTTCTGGACGCTGCTGGCGCTTTCCTATGCCTTGAGCGCCGGCCTGTCGCAAATCAACGAAGGTCTTCCGCCGACATGGCTGCGGATGGTGGTGTGGAACCTCACCAATTTCTGGCTGTGGATGTTGCTGGTTCCCTTCATCGCATGGTTGGGGCGGTTGACGGCAAACCATGGCTGGCCACGGTTTTGCCTCGTGCACGTTCCAACCGGTGTGGCGATTGCGCTGGTGCAGGAGCTGGCGCGCATTTCGATATTCTGGATGCTGTGCGGGCCGCGGCAACCGTCGGTTCACACGCTGGGCCAGTACCTGCAGATCGAGTTCGTATACAACTTCCATCTCGCCGTGCTGATGTACTGGGTCATCCTGGTGGTTCTGCGGGGCATGGAATCCCGTCGCCGTCTGCGTGACGAGAGGCTGCGCAACGTGCAACTGGAAACACAGCTGGCGCAATCGCAATTGCAGGCTTTGCGCATGCAGTTGCAGCCGCATTTCCTGTTCAACACGTTGAATGCGATTTCGGCGCTGGCCCTGTCCGATCCGGCGCAGGCGCGCCTGATGATTGCGCGTCTGGGCGATTTTCTGCGTTTGACACTGGAAGAACGTCACGCGCCACAGATTCCGCTCGCTCGGGAATTGGAATTCCTGCACTGTTATCTCGGCATCCAGCAGGTGCGCTTTCAGGATCGTCTGGCCACGCACGTCGAGATGCCCAAGGACACCTTGCACGCGGCGGTGCCCAACATGATTCTGCAACCGCTGGTGGAAAATGCCTTGCGCCATGGCCTGTTGTCCAAGTCCGAACGTGGCAGCCTGCACGTATCCAGCCGTCGAGCAGGCGACCAGCTGCAGCTGTGCGTCGAAGACGATGGCCTCGGCCTGCCGCCCGACGGCCCGCGTGAAGGCGTCGGGCTGGGCAATACGCGTGAACGCCTGCAGGTCATGTTCGGCAACGCGGCGCGGCTGGATCTGCATCGTCGCCACGGTGGCGGTACGCGCGTGGAAATCCATTTGCCCTTCCGGAGGTGCGTCACATGAACCAGCCGCCCATCCGCGCCCTGCTCATCGATGACGAGATCCTGGCGCGCCTCGCTCTGCGCCAGGCGCTGACCGCGCACGGGAACGTCGATGTCGTGGGCGAGTGCGGCAATGCGCACGAGGCGATGCAGGCCATGGATGCGCTGGCGCCGGACCTCGTGTTTCTGGACATCCGCATGCCCGGCATGGACGGTTTCCGGCTGCTGCACGAGCTGAAGCCGGAGGCGCTGCCGATGGTGGTGTTTGCCACGGCCTTCGGCGAACACGCCCTGCGCGCCTTCGATGCCGACGCGGTCGATTACATCCTCAAGCCCATCGACCAGGCGCGTTTCGATCAGGCCATGACGCGCGTGAACGCGCGCTGGTGCATGCGCCACGCCGGCAACGATGCGGATGCGGCCCCGGGACCGGCTTTCCTGCAACGCATCAGCGTGCGCATCGACGAACACATCCGCGTACTGGCCACCGCCGACATCGACTGGATCGGCGCCGACGGCAACTATGTGGACATCCACATCGGCGGCGACGCCTATCTGCATCGGGAAACACTGGGCCACCTGCAGGCCCACCTGGATCCGGCCCGTTTCCTGCGCATCCACCGCAGCACCATCGTCAACATCGAGCGCATCCGCGAAGTGCATCCGTTGTTCAACGGCAACGCGGAAGTGGTCCTGCACGATGACACGCACCTCAGCCTCAGTCGTCGCTTCCGCCAGCAAATCCGGCAGGTGCTGGGCGAGACGTGAACGACGGCTTCGTGGCGACGGGACACGCCCGTTTGCCATTCACGGACATCATGTGACCCCGTCGCTTCGTGAAACGCGCGGGGCGACATTCGTCATGCCTTTTCTTCCGTTGGTCACGACACGGGTGCCGGCTGCCACATGATGGCTGCATTGCCCGCATGTCACGCGCAGTCTGGGCGGGTACGACCCGCCCATCACTTCCCGACCGTGCAGGAGCCATCCATGACCCATGGCATGACCACGCTTGTGGCAGGTATCGCCACCGCCGCCCTGGCAATTTCCGGTTCCGCGATGGCCGGTACGCCATCGCGAACTTTCCTGCAGCCGCGCCTGGCCGTCGGCGAGCGAATGACGCACGTATTTTCCCGCGCCATATCGATCGAGGGCGAGGGCTTCAAGGAATACGTGATCCGCATCAGCGGTACCGCGCGCGACACGGTCCTGTCCATCGAACCGCAGGGCATCACCCTGCAGGAGCACTACCGCTACGACGGCCATGCCGCCAGTTCCGGCCGCTGGAAAATACTGGCCGACGGCGTCACCCATTGCTGGAAAGGCCGCTGCAGCATCGACCGCGATACCAGCGGCATCATTTTCAGCCATCAGTTATGGGGACACGTGCCGGAAAACATCCATGTGGGAAGCACGTGGACGGCCACCATTGCCGAACCCTGGGAACTGGGCCCGCCCGGAAAGGAAACCGTGCGCGTGGTGGGCATAGCCCCGGCGCGCCATGTCGTCACGCTGGTGCGTACCGGGAGCGGCGATTACAAGGCCGGCGACGGCCCGACGCGGGCGATCACCATTACGACCAGTGACGGAAAGGCACTCGAGGTCACGGTCAAGCCCGGCGCATCCCGGTGGCGCGGACGCACCATCGTGCGCGACGGCATCATCGTCGGCGACACCATCATGGTGACGCGGCACGTGACGCTGGTTTCGGCGTCCGGGCGCACCTTCAGCGGCGAGGAGCGCGCCTACACGCTGGAAAACCTGTTGCAGGACCGGACGTAGGTCCGGGTGCCGGTACGGATGCCCGCATGCCGACGCCCATGGTTTGATGGACGGGATGCCGACGTGACCTCCCATCCAACTGTTGTCGGGAAATCCTGATCGTGAAAAAAATCCTTGTCATCGCTTTCACCTTGCTGTCCATGTCCGTCATGCGATCCGCCGCTGCCACCCGCGCGCAGACATTCGACATGCAGGTGCCGGTGCCTCCGACCGTGGTTTCCGTCGCGGGTTCGCCTCGACTGGTGTACGAGTTGCACCTGGTCAACGTGTCCCGGAAAACGCTGGTCCTGGAGCAGGTCGACGTCCTCGATGCGAGGGATGCAACGCTCCTCGCCAGGATGGGCCGGAACGATCTGGAGCATCACCTGAAACGCGCCGATCCGATACCCGACGGCGTCGGGCCACTCACCTTCACACCGGGCATGCGCGGCGTGGTGTATCTGTGGCTGCCGTTGCCTGACGAGGCACGGCCACGGACGCTGGCGCATCGCCTCGCGTTTCATGTTGCCGGCCAGAAGGCGGCACGCTCGAAAAAGGTCCGGGGCGGCCGAGCCGTGGTCCGGTCCAGGTCCCCGGCGGCATTGGGGCCACCGTTGTGTGGTGGGCCGTGGGTGGCGGTCTACAACCCGCGCTGGGAGCGGGGACACCGGCGCACCTTTCATGTCGTCGACCACCGGTCCGGTGCCGTTGCGCGCCTCCCCGGACGTTTTGCGATCGATTGGCTGAAGGTGGATGCGCAAGGCCATCTCGCCCGGGGCGACAAGGACGTGGTGAAGCATTGGTACGGCTACGGCGCCAGCGTCCTGGCCGTGGCGGACGGCGTGATCGCGGCGACACGCGCAAACATGCCCGAAAGCGCCACCATGTCCGGCGCGCATCCCGAAACCGATGCCGGCAACTACATCGTCCTGGATCTGGGGCAGGGCCGCTACGCATTCTACGAGCATCTCAAGCCGGGCAGCATCCGTGTCGCCGCCGGCGAGCATGTCCGGCGTGGCCAGGTGATCGCGGCGCTCGGTTTCACCGGTCATTCCACCGGTCCGCACCTGCACTTCCATGTCGCCGATACCGCTTCGCCACAGGATGCCGAAGGCTTGCCGTTCGTCTTCGACGGCTTCAGGGTCCTGGGTGCATACCGGGATTTCGACGCGTTCGGCAGCATGCCCTGGACCCCGCCGGATCAGGCCGCTGGAACATGGCGTACAAGGGAAATGCCGGCTCCGTTCGACGTCGTCGATTTTGGAGCCCGTGCCACCTCCGTTTCGCCGTCAGGTTGCGCCGTGGCCGACCGCTGACCGGCCACCCTGGTTGTCCCGGGAACAGGCAAGATCGTGGCCGCGCAAGAATCCGGAAGAATGCGCCGCCGGCATCGGCCATGATGGCGTCATCGATCCAGTGGAGTGATTGCACGATGAAACTGTATGACTACCTGCCTTCGCAGAACGCCTGGAAGGTGCGCCAATTGCTGAACCATCTCGGCATCGATTACGAGACCGTGCCGGTGAGCATCTTCGAAGGCGCCGGGCAGGCGCCGGACTTCCTCGCCAAGAATCCCACTGGCGCGGTGCCGGTGCTGGAGCTGGACGACGGCCGCACGTTGCCCGAATCCAACGCGATCCTGATGTATCTGGCGCAAGGCACGCCGTATCTTCCGGATGACCCGTGGCAGCGTGCGCAAGTGGCGCGCTGGATGTTCTTCGAGGAAGACCAGGTGCAGAACGGTATCGCCTCGCTGCGCCACTGGACGATGACCGGCAAGCTGGCGCGGCGCAGCGCCGAGAGCATCGAGGGCAAGCGCAGGCTGGGCATGAAGACGCTGGCGATTCTCGATGGCTGGCTGGCCGATCACGACTTTCTGGCCGATGCCTACAGCATCGCCGACATGGCCATGTTCGCCTATGTGGGGTTTGCCGACGAGGCCGGCTTGCCGCTCGCGGACTTTCCCGGCGTGACGGCGTGGATCGAACGCATCCGCGCACAACCCGGCTTCCTGGCCACGGTCTACCCGTATGCGATCGACCCGCATTCCGCCCATGAACTCCCCTGACCGCAACATCGACTGGCCGCGCGTCCTGCTCGATGCCTGCCGCGGCATCGAGTCGGCCGACACGCCGCCGACATTGCACGCGCTGGCATCCATGCTCGGCGTCGGCGCCAGCGAATTGCAACGGCAATTCACGCGCCGCCTGGGCATCAGCCCCAAGGCCTATGCGCAGGCACTGCAACTGCATCGACTGGCGCGTGCCGGTGGCGACAGGGGCAACGCGCTGGACGCGGTGTACGCGGCCGGGTTCGAGTCGGCGACCACGGGCTATGAAAACGCGACGCGCCACCTTGGCCTGCCGCCGGGCCGCTTGCGCCAGCGCGTCGACATCGGCTGGTGGCTGGGTCTGTCCGACCTGGGCTGGATGCTGATGGCGGCCACCGCCAAGGGCATCTGCTGGCTGGCCTTCGGCGACGAACCCGGCGCGCTCGTCGAAGACCTGCGCGCTGCCTTTCCGAAGGCGCGCCTGCACAACGACGAGGCGCGCCTGCACGGCTGGTTCGACCGCGTGCGCGATTTCATCCTGTTGCCGCGCGAGGCGCTGGATCTGCCGCTGGACATCCAGGGCACCGCATTCCAGGCCGGCGTGTGGAAAATGCTGCGCAAGATCCCGCTGGGCGACACTCTGGCTTACGGCGAGGTCGCCTCGCGCCTCGGGCAACCCGCCGCCGCGCGCGCCGTGGCCGCGGCCTGCGCATCCAACAGGATCGCCTTGCTGATTCCCTGCCATCGCGTCGTCGGCGCCGATGGCCGCCTGTCCGGCTACCGCTGGGGCGTGGAACGCAAGCGCACGTTGCTGGCGCGCGAGGAGGCGGCGCGATGAGCGTCGTGGCACTGCCCCCGCATGCCTCGATGGCGGCACGTGTGCGGAAACTGGACTGGCCGCGCGCATCGGCCGATCTGGATGCGCAGGGCTTCGCCCGCTTCGAAGGCCTGCTGTCGGCGCGCGAGTGCCGTGCACTGGCTTCGCTGTATGCCGACGACTCGCGTTTCCGCAGCCGCGTGGTAATGCACCGGCACGGTTTCGGCAGGGGCGAGTACGGCTATTTCGCCTACCCGTTGCCGCCGCTGGTGGCGGCACTGCGCGAGATGCTGTATCCGTACCTGCGCGGCGTGGCCAATCGCTGGAATGCGGCCATGAACCTGGATGCCCGCTATCCGCCCACGCA
>DASSTF010000230.1:0-16844 GCA_035708045.1 Rhodanobacteraceae bacterium
AACTTCATGCGAAAGCGCACGAAGGCGCCCTGGGCAGTGTAGCGGGCGGCGCTGAAATCGCGATCCTCGAAGCCGGTGAAGTTGTAGCCCAGGCTGACCCACATGTTCTTGCCGAAGGCGTGGCCGAGTTCCATGCCGAGGCCGTTTTTCGACACGTCGGAGTTCCACGTGGTCAGGCGGCTCATGATCAGGCCGAAGTCCCAGCGCGGGGCGATGTCGTAACGCGATTCGCTGCTGATCAGGGTGGTCAGGCCCGCGTAGTTGCCGCTGTCGAATTGGTAGGTGGCGTATTTGAGGCCGAGGTAGAGCGACCACTCGAAATAGTCGGTGTGGTAGTTGGCCTGGAAATTGTTGACCACCTTGCGCGTGCGCTGGTTGATGCCCCACGTGCTGGCCGTGCCCTGTGCGGCGGCCAGCTGGGCCGGCGTCTGTCCGGTGGTCTGGCTGGCGACGATGCCGGTCGCGCCTTGCGCCAGGAACGGCGAGCCCGACATGTTCTGCTGATTGCCGTAGGTGAGATCCAGCTGCTCCAGGAACGCCCACTGGCCGCCGTCGGGGCGATGGGCGAAGCTCAGGCGCAGGTTGATCTGGCTGGAAGCGCCGCCATCGCGGAAGTCGCTCTTGAAGGCCTGCAGGCTGGCGGCCAGACCGTTGCCCTTGGAAAGCTGGTGGTAGACGCCGCCCATCAGGCCGATGCGTTGCTCGCTGGAAGAGTGCAGCATCTCGACGCGGCTGGTGGCCGACCAGTCTTTCTGGTTCCAGCCCGCGCCGAAGAAGCCGGAAGTGAAGTCTTCGGTGGATGTCCCTGCCGCCGATGGCGTGGCGGGATTGATGCTGCCCGACACCGGCTGGGTGGCGCCGCTGTCGACCGACACGATGCCGCCCGCGCCGCTGGTCGTGGGCTGGGCGTCCGCGCGGCGCAGCGATTTGCTCTGATTGAAACCGGCATTCAAGGTCAGGTGCTCGCCCACGTGCCAGCCCTGGGTGAGGCCGGTGGTGGCGAACAGGCGCGGGCCGTATTCGGTGGCCTGCTGGCCGAGGCCGGATTGCAGTTGCGCGCCTTTCCATGGCGTGGCGCGCACGCCCAGCTGGGTCATGCGGCTGCCGGCCACACCCTGGCTGGCGCCGCTGTACTGCTGCTGCAGGAACAGCGTGGTGTTCTTGGTGACGGCGTAGTCGGCGCCCACGGTGGTCATGGAGGGCATGGCGGCGTCGCTGCCGCCGGCAACGTCCTGGCGGGTGTTGGCGTGCAACGTGAGCTTGTTGTTGAAAAAGCCGGTGCTGCCGCCCAACTGCAACTGATTGGTGCTGCCGTTGCCGGTTTGAACCGGTGCCGCGGCGGCTTCCTGTGTCGATGCGGTATCGCCGTAGGTGGCCGGTTGCAGGTAATGGTCGTCGGTGTGACGCAGGCCAACGCTCAACGTGCCGGTCTTGCCCTTCCAGCGTGCGGTGATGTCGGCGGCATTGCGCGTGGTGCCGTTGGCGAGCGACTGCGCGTTCCATGCCTGTCCCTGGAGCTGCCATTGCTCGTTGATGCGGTAGATGCCGTTGCCGCCGATTTTGCGCATGCCGTTTTCGCCGAAGGACTGCTGGCCCAGACCGAAGCCGGTATCCAGCTGGCGCGCGTAAAGTTCGCCCTGCAGCTGCTTGCCCTGGTGTTTGACGTTCACCATCCAGGCCAGACCGGAGTTGTTGTCGTTGCCGCCGGTGCTGACGCTGCCGTACGGGTTGAACCCCGTCAATTGCGAACTGCTGCCGCCGGCGCCGGTGCGGCTGTGCGCCACCTCGGCCTTCAGCTCGGTGCTCTTGCCCAGTTCCATCCGCAGATCCATGCCGGCCAGGTGGTTGTCGCCCAGCTGCGAGCCTTCGTCCACCGCCGTGGCGCCTACCTCGATGCGGTTGTCCGTGGTGCGCCAGGAGGCGCGGCCGCCGGCGGTGATGGCCTGGTCGCCGGGGCGCGTCACCTCGTAGTCGGCCACGATGTACACCGGATTCAGGTTTTCGTCGACGCTCGGTACCGGCTGCTTGAAGAAGATCGCGCCGGTGGTGTAGTCGATGGTGTAGTCGACGAAACGCGACAGCGGTTTGGAGCTGATGACATCTTCTGCGTGGTAGCGGTCGCGCGTGACCAGCGTGACATGTTCGGAGTTGAGCAGGATCTGCTGGTGCGACAGGTGGTACAGGCCCGACGTACCGTTGCCCTGGATTTCGTCCTTGACGAACGATTGCGCGTTGCGCGCGGCAAATGCGGTGTAGCCGAAGTGCTTGCCCCGGTACTGGCTCTTCAACCCGTTGAAGCGGCGGTCGTAGCGGGCCAGCTCGGTCACGTCGAGGCCGGTGTCGAACACACCGAAGATCACATTGAACTGCCCACGCTCGATCTTCAGATACAGCTTGGAATTGCTCTCGGCATCATGGCCCACGTGAGAAGCGTCCCCGTACAACATGAAATACTGGTTGGGATCGATCTGCTGACTGAGGCTGTCCAGCCCGCTCGGCGCCAGGCCCTTCTTCTTGGCCGTGTCGTAGGCCAGGGTCAGCAGGTACTGACCCTTGACCATGCCCTTGGCGTAAAACGCCACGCGACCATCCTGGAAAAGGTCCTTGTTGGGATCGTCGCCGGACAGCGTCTGCATGTGGCCGCTGATATGGTTGAACGCGGCCGTGCCGGTGGCCAGGCCGACCAGGATCCAGTCGCGCTTGCCGGGCTTCATCCAGGCGCGCAACTGTTGTTGGGTATTGTTGGCCAGCGGCACCTCGATGCCGATCTGGCCGGACTCGGTGGTCGGCGCCAGTTCCACCAGGGCGATGCCGTCCTTGCCGATGGTGTAACTGGGCTGGCTGGAGGCCGCCGTGGTGTTCAGCGGGTCGTTCTGGAGCTGCTCGATGCTGCGCCAGGACTGGTATGGCGCCGACAGCGTGAAGTGACCGGTCAGGCCCTCGCGTACCGGATAGCCCCAGCGGTCGTACAGGCGGATGGCGACGACCGGGCGGGTCTTGCCGTCGGCCACCAGGTGCGACTTGGCCGACACGATTTCCGCCCGCACCGGGTCGCCGGAGTAATGCACCTTGCGTTGGATACGCGCGACCACCTTCTTCCCTTGCATGATCTCGGCCACCAGCAGGTTGTCGCCTTCGACTACCGGCACACCCAGCCAGCCGCTGACCGAGGCCGTCCTGCGCGCGTTGGTCTGCATGCCCAGCATGTTGCGCGGATCCACCGGCTGGCCGTTGACGGACAGACGTACATGCTGCTTTGGCGCATGCTTCACGGCCACCCGGATGGCCGGCGATGCCGGATTGGCATCCGGCTTGGGCAGCACGAATTCGGGTTTGGGGCCGGCAGCGGCAAACCAGGCGGCATCCAGATGGATGTTCTGCGGCTTGTGATCCTTGGTGTCCCCGGTAGCGGCCTGGGGCCTGGCATCGGTGGTCCGGGTCAACTTGGCAACCGGCGACAGCCCTTCGGTCGGCGTGCGCTGCATCGCCGATTGCGCCTGCGGCGCATCCAGGATGAGCTTGACCGGCTTGCCGTGTCGACTTGGTTTGGCCGGCGTCCCGAAGTTGAGCAGCACCGAGGTGGTCAACGGCTGCGTGCCCTTGCTGCCGGTCAGCTTGAATCGCAGCTTGCCGTGCCAACCGGCGCCGCGGTCGTCCAGACGGAAAATCAGTGCGCCGGGCACGATCATGGGATCGGCGACGCGCTGGCCGTCCAAACGCGCCGAACCTTTCACGTACCGGATGTCGGTGGGCAGCAGCACGCTGGCGCTCAGGTGCTTCACCGGCACGGTATCCACGCCCATGTCCAGCGTGGTATCGATGTCGTTCCCGTGGCGCTGCTGGCTGACGCGCAGGTCGACCGTGCCGGCCGGCGGCGGCAGGATGCGCACATGGAAATCGGCATGCCACAGCGCACCGCCGTGTACCTCCACGAATTGCGAATAAGCGCGTCCGGCCCGGCGCGTGTTCTGCCGACAGGCCGTGGCCTCATAACCGGTCGGCAGGCTCGCGGTATCCATCTGCACCACGTGCGTGCCGTTGACGACGTCCGGGAAGTGGTAGCGGCCTTGCGCATCGGTGACGGTGTAGGTGCCGTCTTCCATCAGGATGCGCACGCCGGCCAGGCCCTTGGGCGGATGCCCGTCATCGCTGTCACAGCCGATGGTGACACGGCCGATGAGGGTGTTGACGTTCTGCATCAGCTGGTTGCGGATCTGCACTCGCGCATTGGCCACGTTCGATTGCGCGCCGCCGCTGGCAAGGCCCTGTGCCAGATTGGTCGCGGTGCCGAGCGGTGTGGCGGCGCTGACCGCGGTCACGTAGGTGATATGCACCTGGCCGGCCTGGGCCAGGTCGCCCAGTGCAAAGGTCAGTTGCTGGCCATCAGCGGAAATACTGGGCTCCAGTGCCGTCTGCTTGGCTGCTCCGGGTGCCGCATTCGCGCTGCTCACGCGCGCCGAATGCGGTACGTAACGGAAACCTTGCGGCAACGTGTCCACCAGGCGCACATCGTCAGCAGCCAGCTGGGTATCGGTGTTTTCCACCGTCACGGTAAATTGCAGCATGTCGCCTACCGAGGCGATGGTCTGGGAAGCGGTCTTCTGCACGAACAGGTGTGTGGACACCGGCGTCAGCGGAATATCGAAACCAATGGCCTGGGCATGGGTCAGGGTGAAGGTCTTGCCGAACGAGGCCGGGCCCAGGGTGAACGGCGCGTCCGGCAGTTTCTGCAGATCCGCCTCCGAGGCATCCGTGGCAAGGCGGTACCCGGTCGGCGGGGTCACTTGCAGCCGGTAGGTGCCCGGTTTCACTTCCGGTAGCAGGTACGCGCCGGCGGCCGCCTGATAGCTGGCGCCGGAGCTGTCGCTGACCGCCTTGCCGGAGACCACGCTGGACGGGAAGCTGCTGATTCCGTCGCGGCCGATGATGGCGGCGGGCTGGCCGGTCTGCGCATCCACCAGGGTGATGCGTGCGCCATCGACCGGCTTCCCGGTATCGGCGTCGAAGGCGATGTTGTAGGGGCTGATCAGGGCGTCGGTGTGGCTTTGATCCGACGTGTCCTGCGCATCGGTGTAACTCAGGATCAGGCTCTGATCGGGTTTGACCGTCAGCGTGCAGGGATTGGTCTGACTTGCCTGCCGGGTGGTGAACACATAGCCGGTGAACACGCCGCTGTCGACGCCGGTTTCCGACAGGCGCACGCGCGCCTGTTGCGAGGTGCCGTCGACACGCACGGTGACGTCGACGGTTTCGCGCTTGTGTGGATCGAGGTTCTGGTCGCGGTCGGTTACCTCGACGAACACCGGATCGCCGGGGTAGTAGAGCTGCGCCGGCCCCAGGGGCAGGGGCTTGCCGGGGTCGAGCCGGGCGCCCTGGGCCGATACCGGCGCCGGCATCGGCTGCGCCAGATGCGGATGCAGGTTGTCGCCCATGCACTGGGTCGGCCCGGCGGGTTGGGTAGTGCTGCTGCCGGGGGCGTAGGCGAGAAAGGCCACGCTGGACGGGGTACGTATTCCCGTCACCACCGTGGTCTGTGCGGTCTGGAGAGACAGCGCCTGCGTTTGCGCGTTGACCGGCGACTGCCAGGTGAGCGTCGAATGCATCTGGATGACCGTGCCGGACGGCGTGGGCGTGCCCGCCCAGGCCGATGACAGGCCCAGCAAGACCAGGCACGTGAGTGCCATTGCCTTGCCAAAGCCTCCTGTCTTCCCGCGTCGGCGGCAAGGGGCTTTGGCAAGGCAGGCCAATGCATTGCGCAATGGCCTTGTCTTGCCTTGGTCGGCAGTGTGCGCGACGGGCGGACACGACAAAACGGCGCCCCCGGATCGTTTCCGACCCAGGGACGCGCGTGGTCCTGAACCCTTCAACAGGGCGTGTAGTGCCCGACGCAACATGCGCCGCTACTTGATGGTTACTTCAAACGTCACTACCGCGGATTTGCCGGCAGCCACCGACAGATTGCCGACTGTCACCTTGTGGTTCGTCGCATCCCAGGTACAACCGTCCGAGTCGGCAGTTTCGGTGCACGGCGAAATCGCGGTACCGTCGACAGTCGCGGTCAGCGTGCCGGTCTTGTAGGCGATATAACCGGCCGTGAATTCCGTGCTGATGTCGTCTTCCACGCTGACGTTGGTCGCGTTCGAGGCGCCGGTGTTGGCGACGGTGATGGTGTACATCATGTGTGCGCCCGGGATGGCACGCGCAGGTGAGGCACCGGTTGGGTCATCGACCACCGAGACCGTCTTGGTGACTACCATCGAACCTGTGCCGCCACCGCCCGTGCCGGTGCTCGAGGTCACGGTCACCAACGCGGAGTTGTAAGCCGAAGCATAGCCGTCGTAATCGGTGTTACCGGAACCAGCGGCATCGTTGCCTGCGCCGGCGTAGACATACTGTTCCGTACCCGGATCCCATGCAGTAGTACTAGGAGTTTCCTGTACATAAGCACCGGCGCCGGCGGTGTAACTGGTCCCCACAGCGGCCACCTGCGCCCTCAATCCAACCACCGAGATATCGTTGTTGTTGCCATTGGCGGGGAGCGTGAAGGTGACATAGACGTTGACCGAGCCGCCGACCGGTATGGTGTAGATGGAGGTGGCGGTGTCATTCGTCGCGTTGTAAGTGCTGTCGCCATCATCCACGTGGATGACGGGAGAAGTGGGAGCGACTTCCGTGGTGCCCGTGGTGCTGAACGGGTCATTGGCGGTTGTGCCGTCAAACAGGTTCAGCAGGGCGCCTTGGGGGGCATTGCCGTTGTTGGTGACCTTGTAGGTCAACGTTACGGCGTTACCTGGCGCAGCGGACTGGATGGAAGTATCGACCTTTTCCACCGCCAGGCTGAGCATGTCGTCCACGACGAATGTGGTAGGGGTGCCGGCTCCGCTACTGTTGCCAGTCGCTGAGCTTCCGATGGCATTCTGGGCAACGCCACCGACCGTGTAGTTGACGGTGGCGGTATTGCCAATGGATGTGCCGGCCGCAGTTGGAGTCGTTTGCGCCATCGCGCCGAACGACGCAGCCAACAGCGTCCCGGCGAGCAAGCCGCCGATCAGCCGATTTCGTATGTTGCGTTTCATGTTGATTCCCTCATTGATGTTGAAGAATTACAGGACGTGATCCGCTGGCCAGACGGATCGGGTGATGCCATCCCTGGTTGGCCGGTAAAGCGATGGCGCAGGGCCACCCGGGGCGCGCGCTTCATGCGCACACACCCCTGCGGCAGGCCATCAGGCCTGTCCGCAAAGTTCGTTCGTGAGGCGTCCGGCTTTGGCGGCGCGGATCACGCGCCTTCCTCCGACGTGGCGGCGTCGATGGCCCGCATGATTCGGCCAAGAATCGTTGCCGCCGAGTTCTCCTCGGTCAGGATCCGATAGGCCATCACGGCCAGTCGGGCGCGCACCAGGGGAGTGGTGCGGCGCTGCGTCATGGTCAGCGCCTGGTCGATGGTGGCCAGGGCTTCGGTCAGCTTGGTTTCGTCCAGGCGCAATGAATGGAGCTTGCCGCCCTCGGCGGATGCCGAGGCATCCGAGATCGTCATGGGGCCTTCGCCGGAGGCCAGCCATTCCAGGCGCACGTCGGCGGCAGCACACAGGCGCGCCGCCACGTCGAACGTGGGCGCGTTTTCTTCCTTGATGTAACGCTGCAAGGCGGCGGACGAGATGTGCGTCACGTCGCTCGCATATCTGCGGGTTCCGATCAGCTTTGCAGCCAGGCCGATGCGGCGGCCGAGTCCTGGAGCGGGAATGGGTGCCGGTGTCCGGTGCAGCACCGAAGCGCTGGATGACTTGTAGGCCATGGGTTTGTCAGTCGTTTTCATGATGAAGTCCACATCAATGTGAGTTGCTGGAAAATGCGTCGCAAAAGTGGTTGACATCGCTATCAGATGTGATTAATGTTCAGGTTCGTAATGTGGCCGAAGCTTCCCGCTTGGACGGGTGGCTTTTTTCAAAATTCGGCCGCACAGAGAAGGGGCTTTTTCGAGTTAAAGCCTCACGGTTTTTTGTGCTCTTTTTTAAAAGAGTGCACGGGCATTGTTGGTTCTGATAAGCGATCCCCCCGTTTATTTGCTTGTCCCCAACCCCTGGGTAGACGCGTCACCGCAAGGGCGACGCCCGTGGTGGTGCCTTATTGCAACTTGGCGCGGAAGCTGACCGAGCCCTTGCCTCCCGGAGCCACCTGGCCATTGACCACCCAGCGGATGTTGGTGCAGTCGGCGGCGGTGGCGACACGGGTGTTGCCGTCGGCATCCGTCACTGTCAGCTTGTCCAGCGAAGCCGCCCAGGTTTTGCCGCCGTCGACCGAATAACCGATGGTGGTGTTGGCGCCTTCGGCGGAACCGGCGACGTAGTTCATGTGGGCCGGAACCGGATCGTGCACGACCACGTTGCCGACCGGCTTGGCGCCGATGTTGCGATAGGTGATGGTGTAGGTGACCTCGGTGCCGGGCGTCACGCGTCCGACGGGCACCATCACGGTTTTCTTGACGCCGTCCTTGCCGGTAATTGTCTTGGCCTGCGTGGCGGCGTTGGTGAGCTGGATGCTGCCGCGGCTCTGCGCATGGGCCGTGCCGGCCATGGCCAGCGTGCCGCCAAGCAGAACCAGGGGAATGGAGCGAAGTTTCATGTGTTGAACCCTCAGTTGATGGTGACCTGGAAACGGATGTGTCGTGCTGCGCTGGTGCCGCTGATATCGCCCAATTGCACGATCACGGCATGGGTTGTGGCGTCGTAATCGCCGGCGTCGCCGTCGGTGCCGCTGTCGCCGAGCAGGTTGCCGTCGAGCTTCAGCGAACCGGGAACGTAGGTGGTGTGGTCGGGAATGGGCGTGTTCACGACCAGGTTGCGACCGGTGGCCGTGCCCTCCGGGGTGACGGTGAGCGTGTAGGTAATGCGTGAGCCGGAGGTGGCCACGTGGCCGCCGGACTTGTCGGTGACCAGTTGGGAAGAAGTAAAGGCGTAAGTGACGTTGGTGGCGGCATAGGTGCCGGTGGCCTGGGCCTTGTTGCCGCTCATGCCCACGACGGCGATGTATCCGCCGTGTCCGGGGACAGGTTTCGTGTCGCCGGGTTGGCCGGTGAGCATGTTGGAGGCCACTTGGAGTTCGATGTCCGAGAGCGACTTGTCGGCGACGTCGGCCGGAATGTGGCAAACCGCCAGCACGTCCATCGAAGCGTTGGCGGCCAGTGCGGGAGCGTCGGCGGGGGCGGGGTATGGTGTGTCACCGTGCGAGAGGCCGCCGTCGTGGTCGTTGTCCAGATACAGCTGGCAGTGGTCGGCAGTGAATCCACCTTGGGGGGCGGGACTTGCATGTAGCGTCAGCGCATAACTGTCGCTGCCATTGCCCGTGTTGGTCACCTTGAACAACAGGCCGCGCTGAGTGCTGCCGGCGGGTACCTCGACGGGGGTGCCGTTCTGCCAGCTGACGGCCACGTCGAGCAACTGGTCGACCACGAACGTGGCGTGGGCGCTCAGTGCGTGCGTCTTCCCGTCCATGGTGTAGGTGACCGCGGCGGTGTTGTTGATGGAGGTTCCTGCCGGCACGGTGGTGCCGGTGGCATAGGCCGGCACGGACAGGCAGGCGGCCGCCAGCCATACGGCCAAGGGCCGAAGGTTTGCCTGAAAGTGATGTCGTCTCGTGAGCACGCTACAACTTCCCCCTGATTGCCGGGATGGCCGATGGACGGGACGGAGGCCGCGAGCCGCGCATGCGGGCATGGTCGTGACGTTCTCGCTCCACATCGGCAGATCGTTCCTGCCCGGACAGATTTTCCTGTACCGGGCCAAGCAAGCCCCGTGCCATCGGGACTCAGATCAGCGTGTAATACAGTCAGAAAGTGACGTATGTGATTGTTTGATACCCAAAAATTTTCCCCCTCCGGTATTGAGCCGCGCGCCAGCCTACAGGGAAATCCGGCGCAATGCCATAGGCAATTTTTGTAGAAAGTGACCAAAAACCGCGGCGCCGGTGACCAGAATCGGGAGTTACTTTCGTTTGACCATGGACGGTGATTGTTTGCGTACTCATGCCAATGAATCATGGCCGTATGTGGTCAAGAAGGCGATGCGATCGCTTCGGGAACCATGATCGACTGCCTCGAACGACAGCCGACGTGTGTCAAGTACACTTGACACGATGAAAAGACCCGCCTAATCTCCCATGTCAAGGTTGCTTGACACAGGAGAACCTCATGCAAACGCTGCCTCTGCTCTGCCTGCTGACCATGTGGCTGGCGCCGTACACGGTCTACCCCGCCGCCGCGGCGCCATCGTCCGCCGTTGTCACTTGTGCCAATACGGTGACTGCCTTGCCCGATGCCGCCGAGACTTTCACGGTCGGCACCATGCGGGTACATCGTTACGGCGATCATGGCCGTCCGGTCATCCTGATTCCCGGCCTGGACAGCGGCGCCTGGGTATGGGCCGATACCATCAAGCATCTGCGCGACGACCATGTGGTCTATGCCGTGACCCTGGCCGGCTTCGACGGTCTGCCCGCGCCAAGGCAGAAGACCGGCCTGCTCGATCAGGCCGACGCGTCGTTGCTGAAGTTGATCCAAAGCCGGCATCTCGACCGTCCGGTACTGGTCGGCCACAGCATCGGCGGCACGCTGGCGATCCGCTTCGCCGGTGAACACGACAAGCTGCTCGGTGGCATCGTGGCCGTGGACGGTTTACCCGTCTTTCCCGGCGCGCAGGATCTGACGGCGGATCAACGCAAGGCGCGCGCCGGCATGCTGAAGGCGCGCATGGCCGGCATGACGCAGGATGCGTTCCAGGCCCAGCAACTGGCCTACATGCAGCGCATCGGCGTGATCGACCAGGACAAGGCGCCGTGCTACGCCAAGCGCACCGGCAGGAGCGACCCGGCGGCAACCGGCGAATATGCCGCCGAGGATTATGCGGCGGATTACCGTCCAGGCCTCAAGCACGTCAGCGTGCCGCTGCTGGAAATCAAGCCCTACAACGCTCCGGATTACAAAAGCGCGGCGGCGCGCACCGGTCAACCGGTGATGACGGCGGAGACCATGACCGGGTTTTATCGCAAGCTGTTGGCCAATGATCCGCAAGCCGAAGTCGTGACCGTTGCACCGTCGCGCCATTTCGTGATGCTGGATCAGCCGCAGAAATTCCTGCACGTGCTGGAGGACTTTCTGTCCGCCCTGCCCAAGGTGACGCATCATGACTGACGTGGCCCGGCCCTTGACCCGGCGAGGTCTGATCCTGCGTATGGGGTTGTGGGCCGTCGGCATCGGTGTGGTGTTGCTGGCGGGAGGCTTCCTGTGGAAATCCCTGTTCCCTCTCGGCGGCGCGGCCATCGTGACGGGTGCGGCGTGGCTGGTGATCTCGCCGTTCTGCAGTACTGATGTCGTGCGCAAGGCACACTTGCGGCACGTACGTGAAATGCTGCTGGCAATGGGGGGCTATTTCGTGGCGCTGTTCGTGCTGAACATGGCCAAGCGCCTGTATCTGCCCCCATGGGCACTGGTACTGGCCACCTTGCTGCCGGTGCTGATGGTGGCGCTGGTGGTGGTTTCCGAGTGGCGCCAGGTGCGCGACAGCGACGAGCTGGAACAGCGCGTCCAGCTGGAAGCGATGCATGTGGCAGGCGGCGTGACCGGTATCCTCGCATTCGCGGCAGGCATGTTGCGCGAGGTCGGCGTGTTCGATTTCGATGGCGGCCTGATTCTGGTCTTGCCGATGATGTTCCTGCTGTATGGCGCGGCCAGCTGGTGGTTCCGTCGCAAATACGGTCTGGGAGGGATGTGCTGACATGCGCCACACCCGATCCGATGCCGATATTGTCCGAGCCATCCGGCGCTTCCACCGCGGGCGGGGCAAAAATCCATGAACAAGGCCGTCGATACGATGTTTGATGCACTGGCCGATTGGCTGATGGGATCGACCCCAGCCGAGGAAGCCGACAAGGCGCACAAGGCAATGCTGCGGCGCCGGCAGCTCAGGCGTTACTGGCCATGGCTGGTCTGGGTGCTGCTGGTGTTCGTGGTGGACGTCTTTGTCGTGCCGGCCACGGCGCCGCTGGGGTTGCGGGTGGCGCTGGGCCTGGCGGTGATTCCGTCGATCGTGATGATCGGGCGGGCGCGCTTCCAGCTGATCGCGCAACTGGACGAGTTGCAGCAGCGCATCGAATACCAGGCCATGGGTTTTTCGTTCGTGCTGACCTTGTGCGTGCTGCTGACCGGCGCATTGCTGCAGGATATGCATGTGCCATGGCCGGGGCACGTGTCGCTGATCGTGTTGTTCTGGCTGCTGTTTGCCAGCCATTGGCTGGCGGGCAGGTACCTGAGGCGGCGTTACCGGTGAACAACCATCTGCGTACATTGCGTGCCGAACGCGATTGGTCGCAGGCGCGGCTGGCCGAGGTGCTGGACGTGTCGCGGCAGACGGTCAATGCCATCGAGACCGGCAAGTACGATCCCAGCCTGCCGCTGGCGTTCAAGATCGCCGAGGTGTTCGCGTTGCCGATCGAATCGATTTTCTTTGTGGATGCCGGGAACTGATCCGCGTGGTTTGGCGAGCCTTCTGCCCGACGTAGCCATCGAGCCGTGGTAGGAGTGCTGGTGTGGCGTCAGTGGGCAGGGTGTTTCAGATGCCATGGTGGTAGCGGCAGGCGACGATCTGCAGTTCCGTTCCGGTGGCGCGATAGACAGCCGGTTTCTCGTGTACGGAGGGGGAGCCGAGATCGGGGTCGATCAACTCGTGGTATTCGCCTTCGCCGGCATCCATGCAGGCTATGGTCTGCAGCAAATGCCGCGAGAAGGTATTCGGTTTCCTTCCAGCTGTTCCACTCGGCCAGCGACATCACCACCACGCCTTTGGCGTCGCGGCGGGTGATGGTGGTGACGTCGGCATCATCGACCACGCGGCCGAACACGGCCTTGAGGTTCTTGCGGGCTTCGGAAAAGTTGATGGCGCGCATGGCATGGATTCGTACGTTTTACGGTACAAGTTTGGCTGCATGCCCCTGACACGAAAAGCCCCGCGCATAGCGGGGCCTTTCGCGAGTCTGTGCAACCAGGCCGCTATTTCAACTTGTTCCACAGGAAGTTGTAATCCATCGCGAACATGGTGGCCGATTGCTTGGCGTCGGCGCCGGCGCCGTGGCCGCCTTCGCGGTTCTCGTAGAACCACACGTTCTCGTAACCCATGTGCTGCATGCGTGCGGCCATCTTGCGCGCCTGTTCCGGGCCGACGCGGTCGTCGCTGGTGGTGGTGTAGAACAGCACCGGCGGGTAGGTCATGCCTTTCTTGACGTTTTCGTAGGGCGAGAACGTCTTGATGAAGGCCCATTGTTTGGGATCGGACGGATCGCCGTATTCGCCGATCCACGAGGCGCCGGCTTCGAGGTAGATGTAGCGCTTCATGTCCAGCAACGGAATGTTGCAGGCGATGGCGCCGTAAAGCTCGGGATATTCGGTGAGCATGTTGCCCATCAGCAGGCCGCCGTTGCTGCCGCCCTGCGCGCCCAGGTGCTCGGGCGAGGTGACGCCGCGCTTGATGAGATCGCGCGCGACGGCGGCGAAATCCTGGTAGGCCTTGGGGCGCTTGGCCTTCATCGCGGCATGGTGCCAGCGCGGACCGTATTCGCCGCCGCCGCGGATGTTGGCGACCACGTACACGCCGCCGCGTTCCAGCCAGGCGCGGCCGATGGAGCCTGAGTAATGCGGCAGCAGCGAGATGCCGAAGCCGCCGTAGCCGTATTCCAGCACGCGGTTGCTGCCGTCGAGCTTCATGCCCTTGGGCGCGACTTCGAAGTAGGGGATTTTTGTGCCGTCCTTGGAGGTGGCGAAGTGCTGGCTGACGGTGAACCCGGATTCGTCGAAGAAGCTCGGCTCCTGCTTCAGTTGCATGGCCGGGCCTTTGCCGATGGCGCCCAGTTCGAGTGTGGTCGGCGTCAGGTAGCCGGTGACGGTGAGCCAGTAGGCGTCGCTGTGATCGGCGTCGACCGCCGAGGCGTGCACGGTGGAGTTGTCGGGCACACCGGGAAGTGCGGCGTGTTTCCACTGGCCGTCGGCTTCGGGCGTGAGCACGCTGATACGGCTCTTCACGTCCTCGAGGGTGTTGAGGATCAAGTGATGGCGCGTCCACGAGTACGACTGAAGCGCCGTGTGTTCATCCGGCTGGAACAGCACGGTGAAGTCGCGCTTGCCGTCCAGGAAGGCATCGAAATCGATGGCCAGCAGCGATCCCGCCGCGTAGGTGGCGTCGCCGACCTTCCAGGGCGTCTTGGGCTCGACCAGCAGCCAGCGGCGGTGCACGTCGGTGGAAGCGTCGCTGGGCACGTCGATGTGGATCAGCTTGCCGTCTTTCCTCAGGTACAGCTCGCTGTGGAAAAAGTCCTTGGTCACCGACACGAAGTCGCGCTCGAAGCCGGGCGTGTTGTCGTGCATGGCGCTGACGGCAAGGTCGGTGTCCTTGCCCGCGTAAACCGTCCTGGCCGTCGACAGCGGCGTGCCGCGCGTCCACTCCTTGACGATGCGCGGATAGCTCGATTTGGTCATGGAGCCGGGGCCGAAATCGGTGCCGACGTAGATGTGATCCTTGTCGATCCAGTCCACGTCGGTCTTGGATTCGGGCAGGTCGAAACCGTTCTTGACGAAGGACTTGTCGTCGAGGTCGAACTCGCGCACCACCACGGCGTCGCCGCCATGCGGCGACAGCGAAACCAGGCAGAACCGGTAGGCGGGTTTCAGGCATTGCGCGCCCTTGAACACCCATTCGTGGCCGTCTTTTTTGCCCAGCGCGTCGATGTCGAGCACGGTTTCCCATTCGGGGTGGTCGGTCTTGTACGAGGCCAGCGTGGTGCGACGCCAGATGCCGCGCGGATGGTGCTTGTCCTGCCAAAAGTTGTAGTAGTAATCGCCCATCTTGTAGGCGTAGGGGATGCGTGCGTCGGAGGTCATCACTTCGAGCAGCTGCTGGCGCAGGCGCTCGAATTCGGGGCCGCTGGCGAACCCGGTCGCCTTGGTGCGCGCGTTTTCCTTGTCCACCCAGGTCGTGGCGCGGTCGCCGTGCACCTTTTCCAGCCACAGGAAAGGATCGTTGGCAGTCGAAACCGTGGCCGGCTGCGTGGTGGCGAGGTGGGTGTCGGATGCATGGGTGGTCATGCTCGTGGCTCCCAGCGTGGCCGCGACGGCCAGCATCAGCAAGGTGGATTTCATCACGTTCTCCGCACGTCGATGGGACAAAAAGCATGCCACACGCCCCGAGGTGGAACGTGTGGCGAAGGTTGGGGCGGCTCCTCAGGGCGCGGGTTTTGAAGGGATTTTCTCGCCTCAGCCTCCCTACCGTTCGTGGTGATGCTTCGACAAGCTCAGCACAGGGTACGCTTCGCGTATCGAACCATGAACGGCACGGGAAACTTGGGGACTGCCCTTCGATACCTCAGGGCGAACGGACTTCGTTCGTCGTAATCGTGCAATTCCCTGTGGAAGCGGCCATCGGCGGCTTCCACAGGGGAATGGCGTGGATCAGTGCAGCGCCAGCAACGGAATGATCAGGAGCGCCACGATGTTGATGATCTTGATCAGCGGGTTCACGGCCGGCCCGGCGGTGTCCTTGTACGGGTCGCCCACGGTGTCGCCGGTGACGGCGGCCTTGTGCGCCTCCGAACCCTTGCCGCCGAAGTTGCCGTCCTCGATGTACTTCTTGGCGTTGTCCCAGGCACCGCCGCCGGTGGTCATCGAGACCGCGACGAACAGGCCGGTGACGATGGTGCCGATCAGGACGCCGCCCAGTGCGCGGGGGCCGAGGAACAGGCCGACCACGATCGGCACGAAGATCGGCAGCAGCGAGGGAATGATCATTTCCTTGACCGCCGCCTTGGTCAGCATGTCGACGGCGCGGTCGTACTTCGGCTTGCCGGTGCCCTCCATGATGCCCTTGATCTCGCGGAACTGGCGGCGGACTTCCTCGACCACCGAGCCCGCGGCACGGCCGACCGCTTCCATCGCCATCGCGCTGAAAAGGTACGGGACCAGGCCGCCGATGATCAGCCCGATGATGACCTTGTAGTCGGACAGGTCGAACGCGAAGGTCTGGTGGAAACGCACTTCCAGGTGATGCACGTAGTCGGCGAACAGCACCAGTGCCGCCAGCACCGCCGAGCCGATCGCATAACCCTTCGTGACCGCCTTGGTGGTATTGCCGACGGCGTCCAGCGGATCGGTGACGCCACGGACTTCCGCCGGCAGCTCGGCCATTTCGGCGATGCCGCCCGCGTTGTCGGTGATCGGGCCGTAGGCATCGAGCGCCACGATCATGCCGGTCATCGAGAGCATCGCGGTCACCGCGATCGCGATGCCGTACAGCCCGCCAGCCGTGTTGGCGTAGTCACCGCCGCACCCGGCGTAGTACGCCAGCCAGATCGAGGCGCACAGCGCCAGCGCCGGCCAGGTGGTGGCTTTCATCGACACGCCGAGGCCCGCGATGATGTTGGTGCCGTGGCCGGTGGTCGAGGCCTTGGCGATGTGCTTGACCGGGCCGTGCTCGGTGCCGGTGTAGTACTCGGTGATCCAGACGATCAGCCCGGTCAGGACCAGCCCGTTCAGCGCGCAGAAGAACAGTCGCTCGGCGCTGATCGTGGTGGCGCCCACGCCGAGACCGTTCGGGAACAGCGCGTTGGTGCAGAACCAGAACGCAATCGCGGCGAGGATGCCCGACACGAACACGCCGCGATACAGCGCGCCCATGATCGAGCCGCCCTGCTTCACCTTGACGAAGAAGGTGCCGATGATCGACGCGATGATCGAGACGCCGCCCAGCACCAGCGGGTACAGCACCGAGTTGTGGCCCGCGTCGGCGCTCATCAGGCCGCCCAGCAGCATC
>DASSTF010000231.1:0-9574 GCA_035708045.1 Rhodanobacteraceae bacterium
CCAGTGTGCGCCATTCCGACGGGCTCGAGGCCGCCAGAATGGTCTTGGTGCTGGGCGTGTCGCCCTGATCCTGCCCGGCCATGACAAACGGGCTGGCCAGCAGCGCGGCGGCAGCCAGTGCGAGCGACGGATAAAACGCGAAATGACGTGTCATGACACAGCTCTCCGGATGGATAAATGCAGGTTAGCAGAGCCTTTTGGCATTATCCTGCGCGCATGAAAAAAACTTACGACCGCGCCTATTACAACAAGTGGTACCACGATCCGGAACACGCCATTGCCTCGCCGGCCGAAGTCCGGCGCAAGGTGGCGCTGGCGGTGGCTCTGGCCGAATATTATCTGGGCCGGCCCATCCGCAACGTGCTGGACATCGGTTGCGGCGAGGCTCTCTGGCGCGCGCCGCTGCGCAAACTCCGCCCCGGTATCGAGTATCGCGGATTGGATGCCAGTGAATATGTCGTCGCCCGCTATGGCCGCACGCGCAACATCGGCCTGGCCCGCTTCGGCATGCTCGAACACCTGCGCTTCGAGACGCCGTTCGATCTGATCCTGTGCACCAACGTGCTGCACTACATCGGCGCGGCGGAATTGCGGCGTGGTCTTTCCGGTCTGGACGAATTGCTGGAAGGCGTGGCGTTCATCGAGGTATTCACCTCGCACGACGACACCGAGGGCGACGATGAGGACTACACCGCCCGCTCGCCGACGTGGTATCTGCGCTTGTTCAAGGAGGCGGGGTTGGTTCCCGTCGGATCGCACGCCTACGTCGGCACGCATCTGGCGCCGCAGCTGCTGGCGCTGGAAAGTCCCGCGCCATAGGTTGCTGCGGTTGCCTACAGCGCCGATTGCGGTGGATAGGTGATGCTCTCGATGCCGGCACGGTGATAACGCCGGGCGAAAATCGGTTGCACGTGCCGGATCAGGTCATGCACCTTTTCCGTTTTTTCCTCGCTTGGCGTGTACACGAACAGGAAGGCGGCGCCCTGGCGACCCAGCTGGAAATCGTCATCCAGAAATCCGGCTTCGGTGCCGATGACCCGCGCAATGCCTGCGCGCAATTTGTTGAACCAGTTCTTGCCTTCTTCCGATTCCAGATAATCGATGACGAACGGGCCGGACACCGCCGCAACGTCGTCGTCGGCGAAACCGGCGGACAGGAATGCCTCGCGCGCTTCCCGGGCATGCTCCAGGTTGTCGAATGCCGCCATCGTGTAATGCAGCGGATAGAACAGACCGAAGGATGTGTCGCTTTCCTTCAGGAAATCCCAACGCTCTTTCACGTGCCACCTCGTGTGCCGTGGCGATGGAGAGAGTATGGATCAGCCAACATGAACTTCGACTTGGCGCGATCTGCGGGCTCGTGGCTACATCGGCGCCAGCCAGAACAGACGAATCACGCCGTAGATGGCCAAGAGCAACAGCAAGCCCCAGGCCAGCATGCCCAGCCCGAACGCCGGCCCGCGCTTTGCCGGATCGCGCACGTAGACGATCATGTACCACGTGCGGGCAAACAGCCAGACCAGACCCAGAATACCGGCCCACGACGGATTGCCGAACCTGGCCGCCAGCCACAACGTGGGCAGGAACATCACCGTCTGCTCCAGCGTGTTCATCTGGATGCGGTAGGCGCGCTCGAAAACCGGATGCCCGCTCGTGGCCGGTGCCTTGATCTGGTATTTGCTGCGTGCGTGGCCGGTCAGGAAGGTCGCGGCGAACAGCAGTATCACGGTCAACAGGGTGACCAGTTCGGGCAGATGGATCATGGTGAAGCCCTCCGATGGATGGATGGCTATCCTTGCACAGCTCGTGGTGGAAGGCGTGACATTTCACATGGGGCCGCGATGCGCATGGCCTGACTGCGGGAAGATCGTCATCGGGGCCATGACGATGACCTACAATCTTCGGGATCGGCGGGTCATGACGGCCCATGCCATTACGCCGCCTTCCGGAGCGACCGATTGATGATGAGGAATGTCCGCCTGCCCGGTGCTCCGCGTCTGACGCCACAGTTTCTTTTCTGGGCGGGCATGGCGGCGTTCGGATGCGGCTTCGTGTATCACCGGATGTGGCATGCGGTTTCGCTGGGATCGTCGCAACTGGTGTGGTTGCTGCTGATCGCGGCTCTCGTGGCCGGTCTGTTGCACTGGTTTGCCCGGCGGCGGCTTGCCCGTAGCTCGATGGCGACGGTATGGCTGCTCGTCGGACTGGTGGCCTGGATGTGTTTCGCAGGGGTGGCCCAGTGTCTGGCAACCGTGTTGATCGGTCTGGCAGCGCTGGGCGCAGGCAGTCTCCTGGTTCCCGCCGGTGGGCATGCGCGCATGCCGCTGTCGCTGGTGACGGGTCTGGCCCTCATCTGCGGAGTGGATGGATGGTTGCTGCCATTTCGCATGCATTTCCGTGTGGTGTATCTGGTCCTGCTTCTGGCGATCATCGTCTGGCGTCGACGTGCCATCGTCGCCATGTTGCGCCCGGTGGCCGGCGGCTGGCTGGATGCGGTCGACGGGGCGCGCCGGTCGGCTGCGTTGGCGGTGCTGGTGATGTTTGCGGCATCCACGTGGGCCTGGTTGCCGACCACGATGTACGACGATCTTGCCTACCATCTGGCGCTTCCATCCCAACTGGCCCAGCTCGGCTACTACCGGATGGACGTGGGCAGCAACGTGTGGGCGCTGGCGCCCTGGGCGGCGGACGTGCTGCAGGGAATCGCCCAGGTATTGGCCGGCGCCGAAGCGCGCGGCGCGGTGGACACGTTGTGGTTCGGTATTTCGTGCATGCTGGTGTGGCAGTTGGGCAGGGCATTGTCGCTGCCGACGGCCATGCGGTGGCTGGCGGTGGCCATGTTTGCCGCCTTGCCGTTGACCATGACGTTGTTGCATTCCATGCAGACCGAAGGTCCGACGGTAACGGCCATGCTGGCGCTGGCGTACCTGATCACGACGCGACCGCGTCCCGACGGGCGTGCGCTCGTGGTGATGGGCGTGCTGTTCGGCTTGTTGATCGGCCTGAAGGTCAGCAACCTGTGGTTTGCCGGTCCGCTGGGCCTATGGCTCTTGTGGCGCAGCCGCGCGGCTTTCGCCTGGCGGGCATTGCCGCTGGCGTTGTTGCTTGGCGCGGTCGTGGCGGGATCGAGTTACGTGTATGCCTGGGTGCTTGCCGGCAATCCGGTGCTGCCGTTGTTCAACGACGTTTTCCAATCGCCGTGGTATCCCGTGGCCAACTTTCACGACCCACGCTGGGACACGGGGTTTCGCTGGGATCTGGTCTGGAATCTTGTCTTCCAGCCGGGCACGTACATGGAAAGCGGATCCATCGGTCCGCTGGTGTTGATCGCGCTTGGAGGCTGCTTTTTCGTGGCATTGGCCAAGCCTCGCGCCCGCGGTCTCGCGCTGGTGGGCGCCGTCTGCCTGCTGCTGCCCCTTTTCATGATCCAGTATCTCCGTTATGCCTATCCTGCACTGGCATTGCTGATTCCAGCGATGTTGTGCGGTGTGCCGCTGGCCGACGCAGGGACCCGGCTGGCACGCGGTACATGGGCAGCGTTGTGGACGCTGGTGACGATGAGCCTCGTGTTTGCGGGGAGCGCCGGCTGGCAGGTGAAATCCGGTGCGCTGGGCACGCGCCTGGCATCGGGAAAGGCGGCGGCGGTGGCCCGCTATGCTCCGATACGCCTCGTGCTGGACAATATCGACAAGCGCCGCGGCAAATCCGCACGGGTGCTGATACTGGCGCGGGATATGCCATTCGCGGCGCAAATGGCGGGGCGGGCATTTGTGACCAATTGGTACGATCCACAACTGTCGGCACTCGCCGGCAAGGCGCGCGAGGCAAAAAATTCCAGAGGGTGGCTGACCTTGTTCGAGCACAGTGGAGCCAACGTGCTGGTGACCCGCGAGGGTGAGGCGGATCATGGTCTGATGCAGGCCATCAAGGCGCGTCATGGTCGCAAGGCATTTACCTTCAAGGGGCTTGATGCGTGGCAATTGCCGGCTGCAGCCACGGTCGAGCCAAGAAGCCACGATTTGAGTGCGGAAAGAGACATGGTCAGCCGTGTGCGTGGCTGGTTCGGTATCGGAGGTACGTCCGACATCGCGTGGACCGGATCATGAACGTGTTGCGCCAGAGCGTCAGCTTCGTCATGGTCGGCGGATGCCTGGTGCTCGTCGACTGGGCGGTGTTCGTGTTGCTGACGGCGCTGGGCCTGGCGACGGTTCCGGCCAATGTGGCCAGTCGCGCCGTGGGGGCAGTGCTCGGATTCTGCGCCAACGGCTACGTCACGTTCGGGGATCGAACCACGCCCCGGTTGGGATTACGCCGGTTCGCGCGCTATGTTGCCATGTGGGTCGCGATGACCTGTTTGAGCTCGCTGCTGGTTGCCCTGGTGGCGGACGAACTGACCCTGCAGATGGCGTGGCTTGCCAAGCCCGTTGTCGAGGCGGGTCTCGCCGTTGCGAGTTTTCTGCTGTCCCGACATTGGGTGTATCGATGAACACGAATTCCGTCGCCTTGCCGCGCATTGCCGTCGTCATCCCCTGTTTTCGCGTGGCCAACCAGGTGGTCGAGCTGATCGCGCGCATCGGGCCCGAGGTGGGCTGGATCATCGTCGTCGATGACGCCTGTCCGGAGCACAGCGGCGAGGTCGTCGAACGCTCGTGCAGCGATCCGCGAGTATCGGTGCTGTATCACGCGGAGAACATGGGCGTCGGGGGCGCGGTGATGACAGGTTATGCGGCCGCCCTGGAAACCGGCGCCCGGGTGGTGGTGAAGCTGGACGGCGACGGGCAGATGGATCCGGCCCTGATACCCGCGCTGGCCAGGCCCCTGCTGAAAGGCGTCGCGGACTACACCAAGGGCAATCGTTTTTATCGGGTTCGCAATGCGGCAGGCATGCCGGCCATGCGGCTTGTCGGCAACGTGCTGTTGTCGTTTCTGACCAAGATGTCGTCGGGATATTGGCAACTGTTCGATCCGACCAACGGGTTCACGGCCATCGATCGGGCCGTGCTGGCCGAGCTCGAGCGCGACAGGATCGCCAAGCGCTATTTCTTCGAATCCGATCTCCTGTATCACCTCAACCAGTTGCGCGCCACGGTGGTGGAAGTGCCGATGCTGGCCAGTTATCGCGACGAGCCTTCCAGCCTGCGGCCCGCGCGGGTCCTCGGTCCGTTTTTGCGCGGCAACCTGCGCAATTTTGCCCGGCGCGTGTTGTACAGCTACTTCCTGCGGGGCTTTTCCGTGGCTTCGATCGAGCTGGTGATCGGAAGCCTGTTGATGGCATTCGGCTTCGTGTTCGGGGCAATCGAATGGTGGCACTCGGTGGTGGAGGACGTTCCCGCCACGGCCGGCACGGTGATGCTGGCGGCGTTGCCGTTGATTCTCGGAGTGCAGTTCGTGCTGTCGTGGCTGGCCTTCGACGTGGCCGCCGAGCCGCGCATTCCGGTGCAGGGGTTGTTGCGTCGACAGGATCCGTCGTCGACCGAATAGATCCGGGAATGCGCGCGTCAGTGCCGGCGTGGCGGCTTGTGCCCGGCAGGACGCTTGTTTCCATTCTTGCCGCGCCTGGGTGAAGGCCGTTTCGGGCCCCTGTCCGCGTGGCTTGGCGTCGAGCCGTCGCCACTGTCGTCCAGGCGCATCCGCAGCGGTCGGCCAGCGACGCGCACTTTCCTGAGGTGTTGCAGCAGTTCGCGCGGCATGCCTTCGGGCAGGTCGATCAGGCTGTGGTCGTCGCGGATGGTGAGGCGGCCGATGTAGCGGCTGTCGATGTCGGCTTCGTTGGCGATGGCGCCGATGATGTGTTTGGGCTGCGCGCCATGGGTGTGGCCGACATCCAGACGATAGGTGTCCTTGCCGGCTTCCCCCTGGTGCGGGCGTTCACGGCGTGGCGCCGGGCGTTCCTTGCCCGGTCTGGTCGCGCGCGGCTTGCGCGGGGCATGTTCGCCCGGCTCCGGATCGTGTCGCGCGTCTTTGGCGGGCTTCTTGTCCGTGGCCTTCAGCAGCAGGGGCTTGTCGCCATGGGCAAGGCGAGCCAGGGCGGCGGCAATCTCGATGGCCGGGGTGTCGTGTTCGTGTTCGTAGCGTTCGATGATCTGGCGGAAAGGCGTCAGGTCGTCGCCGGCCAGGGCGGCATCGATGCGGCCGATGAAGCGTTCGATGCGACGGTCGTTGACAGTTTCCACCGTGGGCAACTGCATCGGCTCGACTTTCTGCCGGGTGGCGCGTTCGATGGCGCGCAGCATGCCGCGTTCGCGCGGGGTGACGAACAGGATGGCTTCGCCGCTGCGTCCCGCACGACCGGTGCGGCCGATGCGGTGGACGTAGGATTCGGTGTCGTACGGGATGTCGTAATTGAGCACGTGGCTGATACGTTCCACGTCCAGCCCGCGCGCCGCCACGTCGGTGGCCACCAGGATGTCGAGCTGGCCGTCGCGCAGTTGCCGGATCAATCGCTCGCGCTGCTGCTGGGCGATGTCGCCGTGGATGGCGGCGGCGCCGAAGCCGCGCGCACCGAGTTTTTCGGCCAGGGTTTCGGTGGATTGCCGGGTGCGCGCAAACACGATCATGGCGTCGAACGGCTCGGCTTCGAGGATGCGCGTCAATGCGTCCAGCTTGTGCACGCCGCTGACCGCCCAGTAGCGCTGGTGGATATGCGCGGCCGTGGCGGTCTTGGCCGCGATGGAAACTTCCACCGGGTCCTTGAGATGGGTGTGTGCGATGCGCCGGATCGGCGCGGGCATGGTGGCCGAAAACAGCGCCGTCTGGCGGGATTCGGGCGCGGCCGAAAGGATGGTGTCGACATCTTCGGCAAAACCCATGCGCAGCATTTCGTCGGCCTCGTCGAGCACGACGAAACGCAGGGCCGACAGATCCAGCGTGCCCTTGCGCAGATGGTCGATCACACGCCCCGGTGTACCCACCACGACATGCACGCCGCGGCGCAGACCGTGCAACTGCGGTCCATAACCCTGGCCGCCGTAGATCGGCAGCACGCGGAAACCGTCGATGTGCGCGGCGTAGGTCTGGAAGGCTTCGGCCACCTGGATGGCCAATTCGCGCGTGGGCGCCAGCACCAGGGCCTGCGGTTTGCCGGGTGCGGCATCCATGCGCGACAGGATGGGCAGTGCGAAGGCGGCGGTCTTGCCTGTGCCGGTTTGCGCCTGACCCAGCACGTCGCGGCCCTCCAGCAGCGGTGGAATGGCGGCGGCCTGAATGGGCGAGGGCGTTTCGTAGCCGACGTCGGCCAGTACGCGTTGTATGGCCGGGGCGAGCGCAAGCGCGGCGAAGCCCGGCGTGGCCGGACTTGAATCAGCGGAGGGGGATGACATGGGAGAACCTCGGACAGCGACCGAGGATTCGGCGCTTGTGGAGGCGACATTCTACCATCGTGAGCCTCCGGCAAGAAAAAAGCCCGGCGGCGTCTTGCCGCCGGGCGATCCATGTCGTGTCAGTAGCTGTAGACGTAAACGATCGCGTGGAAGACGCCGGCGTACTGGGGCGCCTGACCGCGCTTGTAAAGCACGTATTCCTCCGGCGACAGTTTGCCGTTTTCATTCCAGTCGGCCTCGATGAAGTGCAGACGCAGATAGCGCATGTCCTTCGGGATCTCCGAGCGACTGAGCTGACCGTCATGATTGCGGTCGAGTTTGTTGAAGAAATAGACCTTCCGGGCCTCCGGCGTGCCGGGGTTCTGCACGTAGTACGTGGCCTGGTGAGGTACCTGCTGGTTTGTCGGGTTGATGTTGACGTCGATGGCTGGGGTGGCCGCTGAAACGTCCATGCCGAACAGGCTTAGTGTCAACGCAGCAACGATCGTCAGAGGTGTGTAAACCTTCATGGCTGTTTCTCCCTCTCGATAGTGCGTGATGTGGACCGCGAGGGAACGTGCCGCAGATGTCCTGCCGGACTGCGTGACAGGACAGGCGCAAACACGCTTCCAGGCGGGTTTGGCGCAAGTCACGGTGGGCGTGCGTCAGCTTCACCTTACTCCCGGCTGAGCTGGGTCACCAGTACTTGTTGCGTGAGTATCATCAATACATGAGACAAACATGGGCCGAAGGCTGTGCTTTAATCGGCTGAAGCATCCTTTGTCGGAGGTTCCATGGCCGTACTTGCCGCGTTGCGAGAGCTCGACAGCGACCAGCGTCATACCGTGGCCGCGAGCTTTCTGGGGTGGACGCTGGATGCCTTCGACTATTTTCTGCTGGTACTGGTGCTCGACGATGTGGCGCACGACTTCCACACCAACGTCACCAAAGTCAGCTTCGCATTGTTCCTGACCCTGGCCGCACGACCCTTGGGCGCGTTGATTTTCGGTCGTCTGGCCGACCGCTACGGACGGCGTCCGTTGATGATGATCGACGTGGCCCTGTATTCGGTGCTGGGCCTGGCCTGCGCCTTCGCGCCCTCGCTGACGGCGCTGCTGGTGCTGCGTTTCGTGTTCGGCATCGCCATGGGCGGCGAGTGGGGCATCGGCGCCTCGCTGGCGATGGAAGCGGTTCCGGCCAAGTCGCGCGGCATCGTGTCGGGTTTGCTGCAGAGCGGCTATCCCTGCGGCTACTTCCTGGCGGCGCTGGCCTACTGGCTGGTGTTCGACCATTTCGGCTGGCGCGGCATGTTCGTGGTCGGCGTCGTGCCGGCGTTGCTGGTGCTGTACATCCGCCGCAAGGTGCCCGAATCGCCGGTGTGGAAGGCCGGCCATGCCGGCGGCAGGCAGGTCGGCGTGTTCGACGCCATGCGTGGGCACTGGAAACTGTTGATCTACATGATGCTGCTGATGGCGGTATTCAACATGTTCAGCCACGGCTCGCAGGACATGTATCCCACTTTCCTCAAGGAACAACTGCACCTCGGCGTGGGCGAGGTGACCATGCTCACCATGCTGCTCAACGTCGGCGCGCTGGTCGGCGGCTTGCTGTTCGGCGCGTGGTCGCAGCGCATCGGCCGGCGACGCGCGATCATCATCGCCGCGTTGCTGGCCCTGCCGTGCATTCCGCTGTGGGCCTACGGCGGCTCCATCGTGCTGCTGGCGCTCGGCGCGTTCCTGATCCAGGTGATGGTGCAGGGAGCCTGGGGCGTGGTGCCGACCCATCTCAACGAACTCTCGCCCGGCGCCGTGCGTGGCACCTTGCCGGGGTTCGCCTATCAGCTCGGCAACCTGATCGCGGCGATCACCGCCACCGCCCAGGCCTGGATCGCGCACCACCGCGGCGGCGACTACGCTTTCTCCATGGCCTCGTGGATCGTGGTGGTCGCCTTGCTGCTGGCCTTGCTGACCTGGCTGGGGCCGGAAGCGCGCGATGTTTCCTTCGGCGAAGGCGACTCGTGACGAAGCGTGTGCCGGCCACTACCATGCACGTTTCCCCACACGTGGCACGACAGATATGAAAGCGGCAAAGGATACGGTCGTCACCCTGCACTATGACCTCACCAGCGACGGCGAAGCCGTGGAAAGTTCGCGCAAGGGCGAACCGCTGCAGGTGCTGCTGGGGCGCGGATACCTCATCAAGGGCCTGGAGGACGCCATCGACGGCCACGACGCGGGCGACACCTTCAAGGTGGAACTGTCGCCCGAACAGGGTTA
>DASSTF010000232.1:0-7431 GCA_035708045.1 Rhodanobacteraceae bacterium
ATGTGTCCGATGTTAGCAACAATATGCCGTGTGTCCTCGTGTCTGACGCGTAGGGTGGCCACTGCCCGCCATGGAAGGTTTGTGCGTACGTGGCATTCGGCGGGTAGTGCCCGCCCTACGAGATCTCGGCGGTCGTGAGGCTGGACTGCATGTCTCGGCCCCAGACTTCGAGGTGATCGAGCAGGCCCTGGTCGCGATGACTGCATGCCGGATCCCGGCGCAACGCGGCGATTTCCGCAAAATAGGCGTCCAGGGTCAACGTGGTGAGCGGTGTTTCGCGGGTCAGGCGCTGCCGGCGGAAATATTCCCAGCGCGCCTGCTCGCCGGCATTCAGCGTGTCGGGCCAGTTGCGTGCGCGGTAGCGGAACAGGAGTTCGGGATAGCGCGGATCGCGGAAAGGGAAATGGCCATCCAGTTGTGTCGGCGGCGTGGCCCGCACACGTTCCAGCAATGGTTTGTCGGCATCGGGCAGGAAGCCGCCGTACAAGGCCAGTTCGGGATCCTCGGCTGGCGGCAGGTCGCTGGCGTTGGCATAGACCTCGCGGACCTTGGCGGCCAGGCCGTCGGCGCCGCGCAGGCGTTCGGCGTTGGCGAGGCATTGCTCCACGTCAAGGCCGATGCGCGCGGTGTCCGTGCCCTTGAGTACCGACAGCGGTGCCAGTGCGGGCGACTTGTTGACATGCACGGTGCGCAGGCCGACGCGTTCGATGCCTTCGGGCAGGTCGGCGCGTGGCGTGAACAGCCGGTCGGCGATGGCGTCGGCATCCAGGTCGATCAAGTCACCGGGATCCGCATCGAGGTTGGCGACGATGACCTCGGTATTGCGGGCCGGGTGCATGGCCAGCGGCGCGATCATGCTCAGGCAACCCTGGCTGGCCGGGTAGCGCGATGACACGTGCAGCAGCGGCGTCATGTTGGCCACATCCAGCAGCCCGAACACGGCCTGCTTGCGGCGCAGCCCGAAATACCAGTTCCACAGGCGCGGCTGGCGTGTGCGCAACAACCGGGCGAGGGCGATGGTGGCCTCCACGTCCGACAGTGCGTCGTGGGCGTGCTTTTGTTCGAGGTGGTTGGCCGTGGCGAGATGTTCGAGCTTGAAGCTGGGCGAACCGTCGTCGCGGGTCGGCCATGCGATGCCGTCGGGCCGAAGCGCGTGGCACAGGCGCGCGAGATCGATGATGTCCCAGCGGCTGTTGCCGTTCTGCCATTCGCGCGCATAGGGATCGTAAAAATTGCGGTACAGCAAATGGCGGGTCAGGCTGTCGTCGAACCGCAGCGAGTTGTAGCCCACGCCGCAGGTGCCAGGCATGGCCAACTCGTCGTGCACGGCGGCGGCAAATTCCGCCTCGATCACGCCATCGCGTTCGGCCTGCTGCGGCGTGATGCCGGTGATCAGTGTGGCCTGCGGATGCGGCAGACAGTCCGTGGATGGCTTGCAATACAGCATGACCGGATCGCCCACCGGCGCGAGATCCATGTCGGTGCGCATACCGGCAAACTGCAATGGCCGGTCGCGCATCGGGTCGGCGCCCGAGGTTTCGTAGTCGTGCCAGAAGAAGGTGGGTTGGGCGGTCATGGGGGGATGATCGCATTATTTTTGAGGGGCGAGTGGCGAGGGGCGGGTAGCGAGGGAGTATGTCTGGACATTGCGTGCCTATCACCTCTCATCCTTCGTCCCTGGCACTTGCTAAACTGGCGCTCACAAAGGAGCTCCCATGCCGCAATCCGACGAAAGCAACCTCATCTGGATCGATCTGGAAATGACTGGTCTGGATCCCGACAACGACTCCATTCTGGAAATCGCCACCGTGGTGACCGATCGTGATCTCCGTATCCTGGCCGAGGGGCCGGTGATGGCGATTGCCCATGACGAGGCGCGGTTGCTCAAGATGGACGACTGGAACCGCAACCAGCATGGCAAATCCGGCCTGTGGGATCAGGTGCTGGAATCCGGCATCGACCATGCCGCGGCGGAGGCCAGCACGCTGGAGTTTCTGGCACAGTGGGTGCCGGCGGGCAAGTCGCCGATGTGCGGCAACTCGATCTGCCAGGATCGCCGTTTTCTGTACCGGCAGATGCCGCGTCTGGAACGCTACTTCCATTACCGCCACATCGACGTGTCCACGCTCAAGGAGCTGGCGCGGCGCTGGGCGCCGCAGGTGGCCAAGGGCTTCGGCAAGACCAGCGCGCACACGGCGCTCAGCGACATCCGCGATTCCATCGATGAACTGGCGCATTACCGCCGCTTCATGGGTGAACTGGGCGGGCAGTCGGGCGCATGAACATGTTTGCTCCCGGCGTACGCATACTCGATTGCGCCGGGCGGCCGCTGGCACTGGACCAACCGCGTGTGGTCGGCATCATCAACGTCACGCCCGATTCGTTTTCCGACGGCGGCGAGCATGCCTCGCCGGAGGCTGCCGTGGCGCACGGCTTGCGCATGGTGGAAGCCGGTGCGGACATGCTCGACGTGGGCGGCGAGTCGACGCGCCCCGGCGCCTCCGACGTTTCGGCCAAAGAGGAGATGTCGCGGGTCATTCCGGTCATCGAACGTCTGGCGCGCGAAGTCGCGGTGCCGATAGCCGTCGATACGTCCAAACCCGAAGTGATGACGGCCGCCGTGGCCGCCGGCGCGGGCATGATCAACGACGTTTATGCGCTGCGTCGTGAGGGCGCGCTCGATGCGGCGGCGAAGACGGGCGCGGCGGTCTGCCTGATGCACATGCAGGGCGAACCGCGCAACATGCAGACCGACCCGCATTACGACGACGTCGTGGGCGAGGTGCATCGTTTTCTTGCCGAGCGGGTGTTCGCCTGCGAAATGGCCGGCATCGACAAGCGCCGGGTCATGGTCGACCCCGGTTTCGGCTTCGGCAAGAACCTGGAACACAACCTGGCGCTGCTGCGGGCGCTGGACAAGCTGCGCGATCTTGCGGCGGGTATTTATGTGGGCCTGTCGCGCAAATCGATGCTCGGCGCCATCACGGGTCGCGAGCAACCGGCGGATCGCGTTTCCGCCTCGGTGGCTGCGGCGTTGGTTGCCGTTCAGCGCGGGGCCGTCATGGTGCGCACCCATGACGTCGCCGCGACGCGCGACGCGCTTGCCGTATGGCAGGCCGTGCATGCCGGCGATCCCGCGCCGCGCCCCGCAGCACCCGCCGTACCGGCCTGGCCGGACGACGACTGATCCGTCATGCGACCCCGAACTCGTTATGCTTGCTCAATCTTTCGCCCCAGGCTTCTGATTCCATGGAAAAAAAATACTTCGGTACCGATGGCATTCGCGGCAAGGTGGGCAACTGGCCGATCACGGCTGAGTTCATGTTGCGCCTGGGGCGTGCGGCGGGCGTCGCACTGGCCAATGGCGAGGGGCGCGCCACGGTGCTGATCGGCAAGGACACGCGCGTGTCCGGCTACATGTTCGAATCGGCGCTGGAGGCCGGCCTTGTCGCTGCCGGCGCCAATGTGTTGCTGGTCGGCCCGATGCCGACGCCGGCGGTGGCCATGCTGACGCGCAGTTTGCGCGCCGATGCCGGCATCGTCATCAGTGCCTCGCACAATCCGCATTATGACAACGGCATCAAGTTTTTTTCCGCCGATGGCGAGAAGCTGGACGACGAGGTGGAGGCGGCCATCGAGCGCGAGGTCGACGCCGAGTTCGTGACCGTGCCGTCGCACGAGCTTGGCAAGGCCACGCGCGTGGACGATGCCAATACTCGCTACGTGGAGTTCTGCAAATCCACGTTGCCGGAAGATTTCAGCCTGCGCGGACTGAAACTGGTGCTCGACTGCGCACACGGCGCGACTTACCAGGTCGCCCCCAAAGTGTTCCGCGAGCTGAGCGCCGAAGTGGTCACGATCGGCGCCGCGCCGGACGGTTTCAACATCAACGACGACGTGGGTTCGATGCATCCCGAAGGCATGCAGAAGGCGGTGGTGGAACACCGTGCCGATGCCGGCATCTGTTTCGATGGCGACGGCGACCGCGTGTTGATGGCCGATGCCGCCGGGCGTCTCGTCGACGGGGACGATCTTCTGTACATCCTTGCACGCGGCTGGCATGCCCGCGGCTCCCTGCACGGACCGGTGGTGGGCACCGTCATGAGCAACTACGGACTGGAGCAGGCGCTGGAGGCGCTGGATGTCCCCCTGATCCGCGCCAAGGTGGGCGATCGTTACGTGCTGAAGCAGCTGAAGGCGCGCGACGGCAATCTGGGTGGCGAAACCTCCGGTCATATCCTGTGCCTGGATCGCGCCACCACCGGCGACGGCATCGTCAGCGCACTGGCGGTGCTGGAAATGCTGGTCGGGCGTGGCGAGAGCATGGCCGAGGCGCTGGCCTCCCTGGACAAACTTCCCCAGATCACCATCAACGTACGCGTGGACGATGGTGCGGAATGCGTGGCCAGCCAGTCCGTGCAGGAGGCTCTGGCGCAAGTCCGGCAGGAGCTGGAGGGGCGCGGCCGCGTCGTACTGCGCCCGTCGGGCACCGAACCGGTGGTGCGGGTCACGGTCGAGGCCGCGGATGCGGACGAAGTGGGGAACGTGGCAAAGCGGCTGGCGGACGTCGTAAAATCGGGGCACTCACGCTCGTGAGCCTGTCGGACGCCGATGCGTCCATCCAGGTCGCCATGGAACGGCCCGACGTGCACCGCCCTTGCGGTGGCGGCATGACGAATCACCGCGCCAACCTGGATTTTCAACAATGAAACACGTACCTACTCTCGACATCCGTCGTTTTGATACCGATCGGGACGCCTTCGTGGCCGAACTGGGCGCGGCCTACCGGGAATTCGGTTTCTGCTGCATCAGCCACCATGGCTTGTCGCGCGACCTGATCGACAAGGCATACGATGTCTTTCAGCAATTCTTCGCGCTGCCCGTCGACACCAAGATGAAATACCACCAGCCGGGCATGGGCGGTGCGCGCGGCTATACGCCGTTCAAGGTGGAGACGGCCAAGGACAGCGAGTTTCCCGATCTCAAGGAGTTCTGGCACATCGGTCGCGACCTGCCGCCGGACTCGAAATATGCCGCCGACATGGCGCCCAACATCTGGCCCGAGGAAGTGGCGGGTTTCAAACAAAACAGTCTGGCGCTGTATCAGGCGCTGGATGCGCTTGGCGCACGGCTGCTGCGGGCGCTGGCCTTGCACATCGAATTGCCGGAAGACTACTTCGAGGACAAGATCCAGTTCGGCAATTCCATCCTGCGCCCCATCCACTATCCGCCGATCGAGCAGGGCGACATACCCAATGTGCGCGCCGGTGCGCACGAGGACATCAACTTCATCACCCTGCTGGTCGGCGCCAGCGCCGCCGGGCTGGAAGTGCTGACCCGCGACGGCGAGTGGCTGCCCATCACCACCGAGGGCGACGCCATCGTGGTCAACATCGGCGACATGCTGCAGCGCCTGACCAACCGCGTGTATCCCTCCACCACGCATCGCGTGGTCAACCCGCCGGGCGAGGGTGCGCGCAAGCCGCGCTACTCGGTGCCGTTCTTCCTGCATCCCAACCCGGACGTGGTGCTGGATCCATTGCCGCAATGCATCAGCGACGACAACCCACGGCATTACGAAGGCACACTGACCGCGCATGAATACCTGCAACAGCGCCTGCGCGAAATCCGCCTGATCTGAACGCGGCACAAGTGGGCCGGATCAAGGCCCGCTCTGCATGGCGTTATTTTCGATGCTGCTTTCCTGCGCGCGGTAGGCCTTGGAGTGCCGTGCCGACAGATGCATGGCGAGCCGATCGGGAAGCATGTCGGCGGCAACCTTGATCAGGCGGTTGGCGCGTCCGGGAACATGCACGATGCGTCCGCGCTCGACCGCATCCAGCCCCTCGCGCACCACGCGGTCGGCGTCCATCCACATCCAGCGCGGCAGGCGCGACACCAGTTCGCGGGTGCCGGTGACGTCGTGGAATTCGCTGTAGGTGAAGCCCGGACACAAGGCGCAGACGTGAATGTTCCGTGTCCGGTTTTCCAATGCCAGCGATTGCGAAAAGCGGATCAGGTAACTCTTGGCCGCGGCGTACAACGTGTGTCCGGTCGAACCGGGCAGGTGGCCGGCCAGCGAAGCCACGTTGACGATGCGTCCGAAGCCGCGCTCGCGCATGCCCGGAAGCAGGCGGTGGGCCAGTTCGGTGGGCGCGGTCATCAAGACCTGCATGAATGCGGCGTGGGTTTCCCAGGGTTGCGAATGGAAATAGCCGGGAACCCCGTAACCGGCATTGTTGACCAGCATGTCGATGCCAAGATGGCGTTGCTGCAGCGCCGCGACCAGTTGTGCCGGGGTGGCCGGATCGGCCAGGTCGGCGGGAGCCACGACCACATCCACGCCATGCGAACGCTTCAGGTCGGCAGCCAGTGATTGCAGGCGGTCAACCCGGCGCGCGGTCAACACCAGATCGTGCCCGCGCGCGGCCAGGGCGCGGGCAAAGGCCGCACCGATGCCGGCCGAGGCACCGGTCACGAGCGCGCGTCGCGAGGTGGATGGGTGGCTCATGGGCAACGGACTCCCGCGCGAAAAGCCGCATGATAACGGTCACGCGTTGCCGGATGCCGGCAACGCCGCTATCCTTTGCGGCCTTTGTTCAGCCATTCCCTATGGTCATGCGCAAGAAACTGGTTGCCGGAAACTGGAAAATGCACGGATCGCGCGCGATGGCGGGCGAGCTGCTGGATGCCGTCGTCCGCGACATGCCGCATGACATCGATGTGGCCGTGTTTCCGCCGTTCACCTACGTGGCCGAAGTGGCGGCGCGATTCGGTGACGCGTTGGGTGTCGGTGGGCAGGATGTCAGTGCGCATGCCGAGCCGGGCGCCTTCACGGGCGAGGTGTCGGCCGCCATGCTGCGTGACGTGGGTTGTGCCTGGACGCTGGTGGGGCATTCCGAGCGCCGGCAGTATCACGGCGAAAGCAGCGCCTGCGTCGCCGCCAAGTTCGCCGCCGCCCAGGTTGCCGGCCTGACGCCGGTGCTGTGCGTAGGCGAAACGCTGGAACAGCGCGAGGCAGGGCAGGCCGAAACGGTCATCGCGGAGCAACTGGATGCGGTGCTCGACCTTTGCGGCATCGAAAGCTTTGTGCAGGCGGTCGTTGCCTACGAGCCGGTATGGGCCATCGGCACCGGTCGCACGGCTTCACCGGAACAGGCGCAGCAGATTCATGCATTCATCCGTAGCCATTTGGCGAGGCGGGATGTTAAAATCCCAAAGCTGACCCGAATCGTTTATGGCGGAAGCGTCAAGCCGGCCAATGCCGCCGAGCTTTTTGCGCAGCCGGATATCGATGGTGGTCTGATCGGCGGCGCCGCACTGGCCGCAGCCGATTTTCTGGCCATTTGTGCTGCGGCACGGCCCTGACGTGACGCGGCGGATTGATTTATGTTCATCATTTTCAGTGTCTTCTACATTCTGGTCGCCGCG
>DASSTF010000233.1:0-5693 GCA_035708045.1 Rhodanobacteraceae bacterium
CAGCTTCGCCGAAGCGCTGCGAGCCGGCGCCGAGGTGTTCCACGCGCTGAAGTTCGTGCTCAAGCAGCGTGGCCTGTCCACGGCTGTCGGCGATGAAGGCGGCTTTGCGCCGAACCTCGCCTCCAACGAGGAAGCCATCGAAACCATCCTGGAAGCCATCGAGCAGGCCGGTTACCGCGCCGGCAAGGACATCTACCTTGGGCTGGATGCCGCCAGCTCCGAATTTTTCCACGACGGTCAATACGATCTGGCCGGTGAGGGCCGCAAGTTCGACTCGGCCGGCTTTGCCGATCTTCTGGCCGGCTGGTGCGACAAGTACCCGATCATCACCATCGAAGACGGCATGGCCGAAGGCGACGATGCCGGCTGGAAGCTGCTGACCGAGCGCCTGGGCAAGACCATCCAGCTGGTCGGCGACGACAACTTCGTCACCAATCCGGCGATCTTCCGCAAGGGCATCGACGCCGGCATCGCCAATGCCATCCTGATCAAGGTGAACCAGATCGGCACCTTGTCCGAGACGCTGGAAACCATCGCCATGGCCCACGACGCGGGTTACGCCGCCGTGGTCTCGCATCGTTCCGGCGAAACCGAGGACACCACCATCGCCGACATCGCCGTGGCCACCACGGCCACGCAGATCAAGACCGGCTCGCTGTGCCGCAGCGACCGCGTGGCCAAGTACAACCAGTTGCTGCGCATCGAGGAGCAGTTGGGCAGTGCGGCCTGCTATGCCGGGCACGATGCTTTCCCCAACCTGGCCAAACTGCCGGGCTGATCGGCGGAGAGGCCCGTGAAACGCTGGCGCTGGCTTGCCCTGATCCTGCTTGTCCTGCTGATCGCCTTGCAAGCCAAGTTCTGGCTGGGCGACGGCGGCATGCGCGAAATCCACACCCTGCGCGGTAGCGTGGCCGCGCAGAAAGCGCAAAACGCCAAACTGGAAAAACGCAACGAGGCGCTGGCCGCGGATGTGGACGATCTCAAGCATGGCGACCAGGCGGTGGAAGCACGCGCCCGCAACAACCTCGGCCTGATCAAGCCGGGTGAGGTGTTCTATCAGGTGATCGGCCCGGCGCCGGCTGCATCGACCAACATGCAAAAGCGTTCGCAGGCCACGCATGAGCCATGATATGGATGGCCTGTGGTGCGTGCTTCCCGCCGCCGGCCGCGGCACCAGGCTGGGCGCGGCCCTGCCCAAGCAGTACCTGCCGCTGGCGGGCCGCCCCTTGATCGTCCACACCCTGCAACGTCTCGCGGCCATGCCGCAGGTGCGTGGGCTGATGGTGGCGCTTGCACGCGACGACGCGCACTGGGAGTCGCAGGTGGTTCCACTGCTGGATCGGAGAACCTTGTGCAAAGGCAAACCGGTGCGCGTGACGACTGGCGGCGCGGAACGCGCGGATTCGGTACTGGCGGCGTTGCGGACATTGCCCGACGAGGTCGACGTGAGCCATTTCGTGCTGGTGCATGATGCCGCGCGCCCCTGTGTACGCGCCGCCGATGTCGCCCGTCTCGTGGAACGCGGCGGGCAAGGCGATGGCGGCCTGCTGGGTGCGCCTCTGCGCGATACGCTCAAGCGTGCCGACGCCGATGGTTGTAGTGTGGAAACCGAACCTCGCGATGCGCGATGGCGTGCCTTCACGCCGCAGATGTTCCGTCGCGGTCAGCTCACGAAAGCGTTGGCCGATGCCCTCGACGCCGGCGTGGCCGTCACCGACGAGGCCATGGCCATGGAGCGTGCCGGTTTCCTTCCGTTGCTGGTGGAAGGCGCCGAGGACAACATCAAGGTCACCACGCCGGCGGATTTGGCCCTGGCCGAATTCCTGTTGCCGCGTATCGATTCATGACTGCCGGAGATCACCCGTGCGCATAGGACAAGGTTACGACGTGCATGCCTTCGGCGAAGGCGACCACGTGATGCTGGGCGGGGTGCGCATCCCGCACGATCGTGGCGTGGTCGCCCATTCGGACGGCGACGTGGTCATTCATGCCTTGTGCGATGCGCTGCTCGGGGCGCTGGCGCTGGGCGACATCGGCCGGCATTTCCCGCCTTCGGACGACCGATGGCGCGATGCCGACAGCCGCGACTTCCTGCGCGCCGTGGCCGCCATGTTGGCCGAGCGCGGTCATGCGCTCGGCAACGCCGACATCACCGTGATTGCCGAACGACCCAAAGTCGGCCCGCACGTGGAAGCCATGCGTACCTGCCTGGCCGCCGACCTCGGCTGCGGCATCGACCGCATCAGCATCAAGGCCACCACCAGCGAAAGGCTCGGTTTCACCGGGCGCGGCGAAGGCATCGCCGCCATGGCCATCGTATTGCTTCAGCCCGCATCCAGCGAATAGGGCGGGCACTGTCCACCCTGCACATTCCATGCATTTGTCGCACCGGGATGGCTTCCACTGCTATCATGCGCCACCTGCCCATTGCAGATCGGGGATACCTGACCATGGACTTGCCTAGTCCACCCTCAACACGGAACTTGCCCAACATTCTGATGTGGTAACCCCGATGGCGCGTCCCGTCGGGGACGGAGCGTGCCATGACCGAAGTCGAAACCAGGAACATGCAGGATCGTCTTGCCCGCCAGCTGGCGCAGGTGAGCGAGTTGCTGCGCCTTGATCAGCGTGACGAGTTGCGCAAGCAACTCGATGAGTTGCATCCCGCCGATATCGCCAACCTGCTCGAAGCCTTGCCGCTGGACGAGCGCCTGGCGGTCTGGCAATGCGTCGAATCCGAACGCGACGGCGAAATCCTGCTCGAAGTGACCGACGCCGTGCGCGAGTCGCTGATCGCCGACATGGACGATCAGGAAATTCTCGCCGCCGTCGAACCCATGGATGCGGACGAGCTGGCCGACCTGGTCGAGGATCTGCCTACCGACGTGCTGCCGGAACTGATGGCCAGCCTCGGCCAGCAGCAGCGCGAACGCGTGCAGTCGGCGCTGTCGTATCCCGAGGATCAAGTCGGCGCGCTGATGGATTTCGAGATGGTCACCATCCGCGAGGACGTGACCCTGGAAGTGGTGCTGCGTTACCTGCGCCGTTTCGACGAGCTGCCGGAGCAGACCGACAAGCTGTTCGTGATCAACCACGACAACGTGCTGACCGGCGTGCTGCCGCTCAACTGGCTGCTGCTCAAGCAGCCCGAGCAGATGGTGGGCGAAGTGATGGCGCGCGACGTCAACACCTTTCTGCCCGAGGATAACGCCGGCGATGCCGCCGAAGCTTTCGAGCGCTACGACCTCATTTCGGCGCCCGTCGTGGACAAGGACAATCGTCTGATCGGTCGCCTGACCATCGACGTGATCGTCGACCACATCCGCGAATCCAGCGAACAGGAAGCCCTGGAACGCGCCGGTCTGCGCGAGGAGGAGGATATCTTCGCTTCGGTCTGGTCATCCCTGCGCAACCGCTGGTCGTGGCTTGCCATCAACCTGTGCACGGCCTTCGTGGCGTCGCGCGTCATCAGCCTTTTCGAAGGCTCCATTGAAAAGCTGGTGGTGCTGGCCACCCTGTTGCCGATCGTCGCCGGCATCGGTGGCAACTCGGGCAACCAGACCATCACCATGATCGTGCGCGCGCTGGCGCTGGAAGAAGTCGGCGTCAGCAATGCCGGCCGCCTGTGGCGCAAGGAGCTTGGCGTGGCACTGCTCAACGGCATCATCTGGGGCAGCGTGATCGGCATCATCATCTGGACCATCTACGACAGCATCGGCCTCGGTCTGCTGATGGTGGCGGCGATGACGCTCAACCTGCTGCTGGGCGCCTTCATGGGCGTGGCCATTCCCATGGCCATGGCCAAATGGGGACGCGATCCGGCGCTGGGTTCCAGTGTGCTGATCACGGCCTGTACCGACAGCGGTGGTTTTTTCATCGTGCTCGGTCTCGCCACCATATTCCTGCTGCACTGACCGAACGTCATGGACCTGCCTTTTGCCTATGGAGGCCCGCTGCTCGTCGGGCATCTGCGTGCGACGCCCGAGGATTTTCGCGTGACGGAAATTCTCGGCTACGCGGCCGACGGCGAAGGCGAGCACGTGCTGCTCGACGTCGAAAAACGTGAGGCCAATACCGCTTGGGTGGCCGGCGAACTGGCGCGTTTCGCGGGCGTCAAGCTGATGGCCGTGGGCTACGCGGGGCTCAAGGATCGGCATGCGGTGACGCGTCAGGCTTTCAGCGTGCAGTTGGCCGGACGCGAGGAGCCGGACTGGTCGGCTTTTCCGCATGCCGGCGTGCGCATCCTGTCGAGTACGCGGCATCGGCGCAAGCTGAAACGCGGTGCCTTGGAAGCCAACGATTTCGTACTGGTGATGCGCGACGTGCAAGGTGATCGCGAGCGCGCCGAGGAAGTGCTGTCGGCCATCGCGGAACGCGGCGTACCCAATTATTTCGGCGAACAGCGCTTCGGCCATGGCGGCGCCAACGTCGAGCGCGCCCGCGCCATGTTTGCCGGTCGTCGCATGGATCGCACCACGCGTTCGCTGCTGCTGTCCGCTGCACGTTCGCAGATATTCAACGAAGTGCTGGCGGCGCGCGTGCGCGACGGCAGCTGGAACGGTGCCATCGACGGCGAAATCTGGTGCCTGAATGGTTCGCGTGCGCGCTTCGGCCCGGAAGCAGTCACCGATGTCCTGCGGCAACGGTTGGCCGAAGGCGACATTCATCCGTCCGGCCCGCTGTGGGGGCGCGGCGATTTGCCGACGCAAGCGCAGGCGCGGCAACTTGAGCAGGGCGTCGTTGCCGCATGGCAGGACCTGGCCGCGGGTCTGGAACAGGCAGGTCTCGAACAGGATCGCCGCCCGTTGCGCTTGATTCCGCGCCATCTGCACTGGCGATGGCTCGATGAAACCTCGCTCGAATTGTCCTTCCGCCTGCCGCCCGGTACGTACGCCACCGTGCTCATGCGCGAGCTGGCCGACGCCCCGCAACAGGCACCGATAAGCTAGAATCAGGGCTTGTCGAATGACGGCGCGCATCCACCGCGCGCCTTCGAAAACGGATAGTCGATGCGTGTTCTCGTAAGCAACGATGACGGCGTGGATGCTCATGGCATCCGCGTGCTGGCCGAGCGCCTGGCTTCGGTCGGCGAAATCACCGTGGTCGCGCCCGACCGCGACCGCTCCGGCGCCAGCAATTCCCTCACGCTCGACCAGCCCGTGCGCGTCGTGCACCTTGAAGACGGCCGCTATCGCGTTGCGGGCACGCCGACGGATTGCGTGCACCTCGCATTGTCCGGTTTGCTGGAAGACGAACCCGACATCGTGGTGTCGGGCATCAACAACTCCGCCAACCTGGGCGACGACGTGATCTATTCGGGCACCGTGTCGGCCGCGATGGAAGGGCGTTTCCTGGGGTTGCCCGCGATCGCCGTGTCGCTGGCCGGAGCCGGTGAACACCACGACGGCAACGGCCACCATTTCGATTCCGGTGCGCGCGCGGTTTCCTTGCTGATGCGTCGCCTGCTGGTCGATCCGCTGCCCGCCGACACCATCCTCAACGTCAACGTGCCGGACAGGCCATGGGGTGAAATCGAGGGCTTCGAGGTGACCCGGTTGGGTTGCCGGCATCGCGCGTCGCCGTGCATCGCGCAACGCGACCCGCGCGGTCGCACGGTGTGGTGGATCGGTCCCGCGGGCGATGCCGACGATGCGGGTCCCGGCACCGACTTCGATGCAGTGCGCCGCGGGTTC
>DASSTF010000234.1:0-2666 GCA_035708045.1 Rhodanobacteraceae bacterium
CGACCGCGCCTGCGCGCTCGGCGCCAGCTACGGCGGCTACATGGTGTACTGGATGGCCGGCAACTGGAACAAGCCGTGGCGGTGCTTCGTCGACCACGACGGCGTGTTCGACACGCGCATGATGTACTACGCCACCGAAGAACTGTGGTTCATGGAGCACGAGTTTGGCGGCCCGCAGTACAAGGTGCCCGGCAACTACGAGAAGTTCAATCCGCTCGACCACGTGTCGGAGTGGCGCGTGCCGATGCTGGTGGTGCATTCGGGGCACGATTTCCGTATTCCGATCACGCAGGGTTTGGGGGCGTTCACGGCCTTGCAGCGGCAGGGGATCCCCAGCGAGTTTCTGACCTTTCCGGATGAGAATCATTGGGTGCTCAAGCCGCATAACAGTGTGATGTGGCATCACACGGTGAATGCCTGGTTGAAGCGATGGACGGCGCCCAGGGACAAGCCGGCGGAATAGGGTATTGCAGAGCAACACCATCCCCACCCAACCCTCCCCTTGAAGGGGAGGGCTTTTGCGCGCGGTATCCGTGGAGCGCCCCGCTCTTGCTCCCTCCCCTTGAAGAGGGCAAGCGGTATCCATGGAGCGACCGGCTCTTGCTCCCTCCCCTTCAAGGGGAGGGCTGGGGTGGGGATGGTGTTGTCGGCCCTCCAAACGAAGCGAACAGCTCGACTCCCTCCTCTTCAAGGAATGGAGATGGTGTTGAAAGCACCCCAGAGCACACCTCCACAAAGTAAAGCGTGCTAGCTTTGCCATATGAACGACCACTCCCTTCGCCGCACCAAAATCCTCGCCACCCTCGGCCCGGCCACCGATGCACCGGGCATGCTCGAACGCATCCTCGAATGCGGTGTCGACGTGGTACGGCTGAACCTGTCGCATGGCACGGCGGACGACCACCGCAAGCGCGCCGCGGCGGTGCGCGAGGCGTCGCGCGTGGTGGGCCGCGAGGTGGGCATCCTGTGCGATCTGCAGGGGCCGAAGATCCGCATCGAAACCTTCGCCGAAGGCAAGGTGGAACTGCACGCCGGCGATGAATTCACGCTCGATTGCAGCCCCGACGCACCGCCCGGCGACGCGCACGGTGTCGGCGTCAGCTATCACGGCCTGCCCGATGACGTGGCCGTCGGTGACGTGCTGCTGCTGGACGACGGGCTGATCGCGCTCGACGTGCTCGAGGTCGATGCGCCGCGCATCCGCTGCCGGGTCAAGAACGACGGCGTCCTGTCCAATCGCAAGGGTCTCAACCGGCAGGGCGGCGGCTTGAGCCTGGATGCCTTGTCCGACAAGGACCGCAACGACATCAAGCTGGCCGCCGAGCTGGAGGCGGATTTTCTGGCGGTGTCATTCGTGCGTACCGGCCGCGACCTGGACACGGCCCGCCGCCTGCTGCACGAAGCCGGTGGCGAGGCGGCGCTGGTGGCCAAGATCGAGCGCGCCGATGCACTGGATGCGCTGGAAGACATCATCGACGCTTCCGACGCGGTGATGGTGGCGCGCGGCGATCTGGGCGTGGAAATCGGTTACGCCGAACTGCCGGGCCTGCAGAAAAAGATCATTCGCGAAGCCGTCGATCGCAATCGCGCCGTGATCACCGCCACGCAGATGCTGCAGTCGATGGTCGAGGCGCCCATTCCGACGCGGGCCGAGGTGCTGGACGTGGCCAACGCCGTCATCGACGGCACCGATGCGGTGATGCTTTCGGCCGAAAGCGCCGCCGGCCAGTATCCGGCCGGCGCGGTCAAGGCCATGCGCGACATCTGCCTGAGCGCCGAGCGCCAGTTCGAACCCAAGGAAGACCTGAGTTCCGGCACGCATAAACTGGATCGCAGCGACCAGGCCATCGCCCTGGCGGCGATGTTCCTTGCCGGGCGCCTGGGCGTGCGCGCCATCCTCGCCCTGACCGAGTCCGGCGCCACCGCACAGTGGTTGTCGCGCTACCGCTTTGCCGTGCCCATCTACGCCTTGTCGCCCAGCGCCGCCGCGCGCCGCCGCATGCTGTTGCTGCGCGACGTCAAACCGGTAGCCTTCGAGGATGGCGACCTGAACCCGGCCCATGCCGCCCGTGCCGCCGTGAAGCATCTGTTCGATCTGGGCAAATTGTCCGAAGGCGACCGTGTGATCCTGACCCATGGCGACCACACCGGTCGTGGCGGCGGCACCAACACGCTGAAACTGCTGAGCGTGGGCGTCGACGGTATCGCCGAAAGCCTGCGCGACCTGTAGAGCGGGCCTTGGCCGGAGCGGAACATTTCCCATAACCACCGTTCGCGCTGAGCGTAGTCCGCGCAGCGGGCGAAGTCGAAGCGCATGCGCATAGGTGCCATGTCCTTCGACTTCGGTCTGCGGCCTACGCTCAGGACGACGGGCTTAAGTGAGTGCTGTTAGCTTGCGCAGGGCGGGCAGAGCCCGCCCTGCGATTGGCGCGCGCGCACGCGGGCGTTAAACTTGGGGAGTTACCCGCCGCTCCCTGATCTGCCGGCGGCTGAATCCATTTCATGACCAGTCGGCGTGTCCCCGACGCCGCGGAGACTTTCACCATGGATCAAATGCAAGACATCCTCGACCAGGATCTCGACCCCACCGAGACCCGTGAATGGATCGAGTCGCTCAAGGCGGTCATCAACGCCGATGGCACCGAGCGTGCGCACTTCCTGCTTGA
>DASSTF010000235.1:0-6540 GCA_035708045.1 Rhodanobacteraceae bacterium
AGGGATTGCGCTGGCTCGAGAGGATCTCGAGGCCAACTTTCGCGATGTTCTGACGCATGGATTGCGTCGCCTCGACCTTGTCACGCGCGAGGAATTCGATGTCCAGCGCCTGGTGTTGAGCCGAACCCGCGAACGGATCGAACAGCTTGAGAAGCGCCTCGCCGATCTGGAAGCGCGCCCGGGCACACCTGCCTACTGAACATCCTCCAGCGCGCGAACGCCGTACCGTGTGTGCGGCCATCATCTCCCGGGAGTGCCGCTTCCGGCCTGTCACCTCACCCCGATTGGGCCGGAAGCGGTTTTTTTGTCTGCCGGGATGGTTCGCCGCATCGCGTGCTGCAAGGATTCGGGTCGGAGCGGTGTCTCCGACGATGTTTCGCGCGCGCACGAATCTCCATGTCTTGCCTTTGCTCCGCCCGTACCTCGCCGTTCTCCGCCATGCTGTCAGGGAAGGAATCATCAGCCATGATCTCGGGTCATCTCGACATGCCCGGTTGTCGCGGCCCATGTCGCCGGCATGACGGGCGCGGGGCGCGGGCATGAGCCTGGCCGTTACCCTCAGTCGGGCCCAGCAGGGGGTGACGGCGCCGCAGGTCATGGTCGAGGTGCATCTGTCCGGCGGCTTGCCCGGCACGGCCATCGTCGGCCTGCCGGAAGCGGCGGTGCGCGAGGCGCGCGATCGCGTGCGCGTGGCGATCCAGAACACCGCATTCCAGTACCCGCGCTCGCGCGTCACCGTGAACCTGGCGCCCGCCGAACTGCCCAAAAACGGGGGGCGCTTCGATCTGGCCATTGCGCTGGGCATTCTGGCCGCGGCCGGCCAGGTGCCGCGCGAGCGCATGGACGAGTGCGAATTTCTCGGCGAGCTGGCCCTGTCCGGCGCCTTGCGCCCGGTCACCGGCGTGTTGCCGGCGCTGTTGCGCGCCCGCCAGCGCAAACGCTGCGTCATCGTGCCGAGGGGCAATGCCGCCGAAGCGTCCCTCGTGGAAGGCGCCAACATTCTGGTGGCCGATACCCTGGCGGATGTCTGCGCCTGGCTGCGCGGCGGCGAGTTGTCCGCGCCCGAGGCGACGCATGACGAAACCACGGCCTGGGCGGGTCTGGATCTGGCCGATGTGCGTGGCCAGTTGCAGGCGCGCCGCGCATTGGAAATCGCCGCCGCCGGTGGACACCATCTGTTGCTGGCCGGGCCGCCGGGCACCGGCAAGACCATGCTGGCCGAGCGCCTGCCGGGCATACTTCCGCCGCTGGGCGAAAGCGAGGCGCTGGAATCGTGCGCGGTGCGCTCGGTGGCCGGCATGCCGGTGGACATGACGCGCTGGCGCGAGCGCCCGTTCCGCGCGCCGCACCACACCATTTCGGCCGTGGCCCTGGTCGGGGGCGGCTCGCAGCCGCAACCGGGCGAAATCTCGCTGGCGCATCACGGCGTGCTGTTTCTGGACGAATTGCCCGAATTCAGCCGCCATGTTCTGGAGGTGTTGCGCGAGCCGCTGGAATCGGGCGAGATCGTCATCTCGCGCGCCATGCGCAAGGCCTGTTTCCCGGCCCGGTTCCAACTGGTGGCGGCCATGAATCCCTGTCCCTGCGGCTATGCTGGCGACCCCGGCGGCCGTTGCCGTTGCACGCCGGACCAGATCGCCCGTTATCGTGCGCGCATTTCCGGCCCGTTGCTGGATCGCATCGATCTGGGCGTCGAAGTGCCGCGGGTGCCGTTGTCCGAACTCACCGCCGGCAACCGCTCCGGGGAGAGCAGTGCCTGCGTGCGCGAACGCGTGATCCAGGCCCGCAAGCAGGCCTTGATGCGCAGTGGTCTGCCCAATGCCGAGCTGTCTTCGCGCGATCTGGAACGCGATTGTGCGCTGGGACCGACCGAGCGCGGCTGGTTCGAACGCGCGCTTGAACGGCTTCGGCTGTCCGCGCGGGCCTATCATCGGGTGCTCAGGGTGGCGCGCACCATTGCCGACCTGGACGATTCCGCCGGCCGCGTGCGCCGCGAGCATCTGGCCGAAGCCCTGCAGTTGCGGCGTTTCGATCCATCCGGCTGAGCTTGTTCCATTTGCGCGACACAGTGTTCACATGACGGAACAGCATATGCCGATGGACATGGTTGACCGCTGCCGCCTCTGCCTGGATAATTGAACTGTCGGGTACGCAAATACCGACCTGCCGCCCCGGTACCGGATCTCCCTCCCCCTCCCCCGCTCCGGTACCGGGGGCCAGGCACCCTTCCTGTTCTTCCCCGTGTTTTCGCCTTTCCCGATCCCGTCGGGAGCACCGGTTTGTTGCCCTTTTCCTGCACTGTCGCCGCGGCTTTGCCGTTACCATCAACCGTCCACCCCACGGACGCGAGTGCGCATGGCAATTGAACTGGGCGCAATGATCACCTTGCTTCTGGTCGTCGGTTTTCTGGCCCAGTGGCTGGCCTGGCGCGTACGGGTACCGGCCATTCTTTTCCTGCTGCTTGCGGGCATCGTGCTGGGCCCGGCGACCGGGCTGGTCAATCCCGACCGCATGATGGGCCCGTTGCTGTTCCCGGTGGTGTCGCTGGCGGTGGCGCTGATCCTGTTCGAAGGCAGCATGACCCTGCGTTTTTCCGAGTTGCGCGAGGTCGGCAAGGCCGTGCGCGGCCTGGTCAGCTACGGTGCGCTGCTGGCCCTGCTCCTGCTGGCTGCGGCGGCGCACTGGATCGGCGGCGTGCGCTGGGAACTGGCATTCCTGTTCGGCGCGCTGACCTGCGTGACCGGCCCCACCGTCATCATGCCGCTGTTGCGCACGCTGCGCCCCAACGCGCGCATCGCCAGCGTGCTGCGCTGGGAAGGCATCATGATCGATCCGCTCGGCGCCCTGCTGGCGGTGCTGGTGTACGAAGCCATCATTTCGCACCAGCAAGGGCATTCACTGGGCGTGTTCGCCCTCACCGTCGTCACCGGTGCGGGCATCGGCCTCATCGTGGGCTGGATGCTCGGTTTCCTGCTGCGCCGGCAGCTGATCCCCGAATACCTGCAGACCTACGGCACCCTCATCGCCGTGCTGGGCGCCTTCAGCCTGTCCAACACGTTCACGCACGAATCCGGCCTGCTGGCGGTAACCGTGATGGGTATCTGGCTGGGCAACATGCGCGACGTGCATATCGACCACATCATGGACTTCAAGGAACACCTGTCCACGTTGCTGATATCGATGCTGTTCGTGGTGCTGGCCGCGCGATTGCAATGGCCGTTGCCGCCAGGCGTGCTGGCAAGCGGTATCGTCGTGTTTCTGGTGGCGCAGTTCGTGATCCGTCCGATCACGGTCCTGGTCGCCACCGCCGGCAGCGAACTGACGTGGCGCGAACGCGCGCTGATTTCCTACGTGTCGCCGCGCGGCGTCGTGGCCGCTTCGGTGTCTTCGCTGTTCGCCCTGCGGCTGAGCGAACTGGGCATGCGCGGCGCCGACGAACTGGTGCCGCTGGTGTTCATCCTCATCATCGGCACGGTGGTGCTGCAAAGCGTCACCTCGCGACCCCTGGCGCGTTGGCTGAAAGTGGCCGACCCCGACCCCAACGGGGTGATGATTTTCGGCTCCGACCACGTGGCCCGCACCGTGGCCCAGGTACTGATCGAACAGAAATTCCGTGTGCTGATCGTGGACGACGACTGGGAAGGCATCAGCGCCGCACGCATGGCCGGGCTGACCACCTTCTACGGCAATCCCACCTCTCAGCACGCCGCGGTGCACATGGACTTGACCGGTCTCGGCCGTCTGCTGGCCATGTCCACCCGGCGCGAGCTCAACTCGCTGACGTGCATGCAATACCGGCAGGTGTTCGGCCGCGAGCGGGTATATCGCCTGCGCATTCTCGCGCCGGAAAAGAGCCACGATCGCGCCGCCTTTGCCGGCACCATCCAGTCCAAGGTGCTGTTCGGCGACGACATGACCCATGCCCGCTTCAGCGACATGCTGGCGACCGGCTGGCGGGTGAAGGCCACCCAGTTGACCGATGCCTACGACTGGCCCCAGTTTGTCGAACGCAGCGGCGGCGACGCCGTGCTGCTGTTCGGCATCGAAGCCAATGGCAGCCTGCGCGTGGCGTCCAACAAGCGCGAAGTCGAACCCAAGCCGGGCTGGACGGTGTTGGCGCTGGTGCCGCCGGAAGCGGGTTGATTTTTGAGGGGCGAGGGGCGAGGGACGAGAGACGAGGGTCGTGTGGTTTTCGGCTTGGGGGCAGACTGTGGCGTGGCTTTGGGAGAAACGAGGATCCGACACTCTTGCTTCTCGCCCCTCGTCCCTCGCCTCTCGCCCCTCGCCCCTCGTCCCTCGTCCCTCGTCCCTTGCCCCTCGCCAAAATCAAACCCCGTGATGCTTGCCCTGATAGGGCGCATAAAACGCGCGCAAGCGGGCGATGTCGGCCTGCATGTCGTCCGTGGTTTCGAACAGCGGGCCGAGCACGATGAGTTTGTCGGGATAGTGGAAGGCTACGGGAAAAATCGGCACGCCGGCCTGGCGGGCAATGTGCCAGAAGCCGCTTTTCCAGCGCGCGACCGGCTTGCGCGTGCCCTCGGGCGTGATCGCCAGCCACAGCGAAGAGCCGGCATCGAAACGGTCGGTCATCTGCTCGACCACGCCGCGCGCGGCGCGTCGGTTGATGGCGATGCCGCCGAGCGTGCGCAGCAGCGCGCCCATCGGTCCGCGGAACAGTTCGTCCTTGATCATGAAATGCACTTCGGCGCCGATGCCGACCTTCATCAGCAAACCCCAGATGCCGTCCCACCACGACGAGTGCGGCGCGCCGATCAGCACCAGACGCGCGCAATCGGGCAGCGCGCCTTCCAGGCGCCAGCCGCTCAGCCGCAGCAGGCCGCGGCACAGCTTGCGCCAGACATTGTCACGGTAATGCGGCATGCGCGCGGGCAAGGTTCCCGCGGAAGGAATGCCGGGATTCATTCGCTTCTCCAGTCGCGCTTGCGGTTCTGCTTGAGCTGGCCGCGCTGTTTCTTGTGGGTCAGACGACGCTCGCGCGAGGCTCGCGTGGGCCGGGTCGGCACGCGTTTCTTCGGCGGCGCGACGGCGGCGCGGATCAGCGTGGCCAGACGCTCGCGCGCGTCGTCCCGATTGCGCGCCTGGTCGCGGAAACGCCGGGCCTGGATCACCACCACGCCCTCGGCGGTGATCCGCCGGTCGCGGCGCGCCAGCAGGCGTTCGCGCACGGCATCGGGAAGGCTGGGCGAGCTTGCGGCATCGAAGCGCAGCTCCACCGCGCTTTCCGTACGATTCACATGCTGCCCGCCCGGCCCGTCGGCGCGCATGAAACGCTCGACGAGTTCGCTGTCGGGAATGTGGATGTGGCGGCTGACCGTGAGCATGCGGCTATTGTGGCATGCGTTGCTTGTTCCTTACTCCCTATGGGCGCACGCGGGGAGGCGGCGCGAAGCCACGGATGAGGGTTCGTCAAACACAAATCTTCACCTATTCGGGTAGGGCAGGCAGTGCCCGACCTACGCGATCACGCACATGCACAACAACGCGGGGATTGGTGGTTCGAGGAGATCAACTCTTCCGCGGCCATGCCGAGGCAAAGCTCAGCAGGCCGATGGCGCCCAGCACGATGGGCGGCACGATGCCATGTTCAGGCGCCAGCGCCCACAACAGGATGGCCCCAAAAATCAGCGTCGAGCCGAGCAGGCCGCCGGCGATCAGGTGGCGGATGCGGCGCGCTTCCGTCTGCAGCTGCAGCAGGTCCTCGGAGGAGAAGTTCACTTCGGTCTGGCCGTTGACGGTTTCTTCCAGCAACTGGTGCACCAGTCCGGGCATGTTCGGCGCCGCACGCAGCCATTCGGGCAGATGCTGGCGCAGTGTGCGCACCACGCGGCGCGGGCTGTAGCGTTCGCGCAGGATGCGTTTCAGCACCGGATACGCCACGGCCCAGATGTCGATGTCCGGGTCGAGCATGCGGCCCACGCCTTCGATGTTGAGCAGGGTCTTCTGCAGCAGGATCAGTTGCGGTTGCAGGGTCAGCTCGAAACGGCGGGCGGTGGCGAACAGCTTGGCCACTACCTCGGCCAGCGAGATTTCCGACAGCGGGCGCGTGAAATACGGTTCGCATACCGTGCGGATGGCGGTTTCCAGCTCGTCCACACGGACGTGGCGCGGCATCCAGCCGGCCGCCAGGTGCAGCTCGGCGATGCGCCGGTAGTTGCGCTCGAACATGGCGATGAAGTTTTCCGCCAGCCAGTACTGGTCGTCTTCCGGCAGCGAGCCCATGATGCCGAAATCCAGGGCGATGAAACGCGGTTGCTCGACCCGTGTCGTGTCCACCCAGATGTTGCCGGGGTGCGCGTCGGCGTGGAAGAAGTTGTCGCGGAACACCTGCTCGTAGAACAGTCGCACGCCCATCGCGGCCAGCTTGCGGCGGTCGATGCCGGCCGCGTCGATGGCCTCGATGTCGTCGGCGGTGACGCCATGCACGCGCTCCAGCGTGAGCACGTGGTTGTTGCTGTGCGACCAGTGGATGGCCGGCACGTACAGATCCGGCGAGTGCTCGAAATTGCGCCGCAACAGGCT
>DASSTF010000236.1:0-6907 GCA_035708045.1 Rhodanobacteraceae bacterium
CTGGTCGACACTCTGCTTTCCAAGCAGGGCACGCCGGGCCTGCAGTACGTCGATTACCTCGACCGGCCGGTTCCCTGGTAGCCGGAGCGAACGACACGCGCCAACCCGGAGACACTGTCAGGGCAAAAGACACGCCGACAAAAGCGGGGCTTCCCGGAAGCCATCACCCGGATGAGTCGGCGTTACGCGCATACTGCGCTGGCGATTGGCCCACGCAGCGCGTGAAAGCGACGCTGAAAGCACTGGCTGACCGGTAACCGGTTCTTTCGGCGACATCGGCGATGCGGTCTCCTCCCTGCCGCAGCATCCGTTTGGCCAAAGCCATGCGCCAGGCCAGCAGGTAGGCCATCGGCGCCACGCCGACCGTTCGCTTGAAGCGCCCGAAAAACGCCGAGCGCGACAGCGCCGCGCGATCCGCCAGTTCCGCCATCGTCCATGGCCATTCCGGCCGCTCGTGCATGGCGTGAATCACGCCCGCCATGCGCGCATCGGCCAACCCCCGCACCAGGCCCGGTGACGGATCGGATTCGGCATGAAAGCGCAACGCCTCGATGAACAGCACTTCCAGCAAGCGCGACAACACGATGTCCCGCGCCGGTCGTTGCGCACGCGATTCCTCGTTGATGAGCTTCATCAACGCTGCCAGCCGGTGTTCGTGACGGACATGCACCAGGCGCGGCAGCAGCGACACCAGAAGGTTCGCGTCCGGTGAGGCAAAGTGGCAGTGACCGATCAGCATGCGCACGCCGACCGGATCGCTTTCAGGCCCGACACGAAACCGGCCTTCACCCAGCATGACCGGCGATGTCTCGACCCCTTCGGGCGGCGGCTCGCGGCTGCTCACCACGTAGTCATGGGCCGCCGGAATCATGATGAAATCGCCCGGTTGCAACTCGACCACATCGCGCTCCCCGACCACGATGCGGCAACTGCCATCCAGCACCACGCAATAGTACGGCTGCCCTGCATCCGAACGCGTGATGCGCCAGGCGCCGGCTCCAACGATCAGTTTGGAAAACCGGGCGCTGGGCTGCAACAGCGTGACCACTTCGGCAAGCGGGTCGATCACATTCGGACTCTTTCAAACAAAATACGGACTGCGGATTATAGATAGTACAAGGTCTGGCACCTATCGTGATGTTCCCACTTCACACCAAGCCAGGTAGCTCCCATGAAAACCATCCTGATCACCGGTTGTTCGTCCGGCTTCGGCCTCGAAATCGCGCGCCATTTCCTCGACCGTGACTGGCGGGTCGTCGCCACCATGCGCACGCCGCGCGCGGACATCCTGCCCGCCTCCGAAAACCTGCGCATCCTGCCGCTGGACGTGACCGATCCCGAAAGCATCCGCGAGGCAGTGGACGCCGCCGGGCCGATCGATGCCTTGGTCAACAACGCCGGCATCGGCACGGCAGTGCCTTTCGAATTGACCACTCCGGCGCAGGCGCGCGAACTGTTCGAAACGAACACGGTCGGCACGATGGCCGTGACCCAGGCCGTGCTGCCGCAGTTCCGGGAGCGCCGCGACGGCGTCATCGTCAATGTCACTTCCAGCGTGACCCTGAAGCCGCTGCCGTTGATTTCCGTGTATTCCGCCAGCAAGGCGGCGGTCAACGCATTCACCGAGTCGATGGCGATCGAACTCGAACCCTGGAACATCCGTGTCCGTCTGGTGCTGCCGGGGCGATCCCCCGAAACGCGATTTGGCGAAAACGCACAGGCCCAGGGACGCACGCAAGGGCTCGACCACGAAGCCTATGCCGGACTCGCGCGACGCGTGTTTGCCGAAATCACCAGCGAGGCGGGTCCGGTCACGTACTCCAGGGACGTCGCCGAAGCCACGTGGCGCGCGGTGACCGACCCCGCATCACCCATGCGGATACCGGCCGGCGCGGACGCCATCGCCCTGGCCAACGCCGCTTGAAACATCGCCGTGCGGGCGGGCGCATGCCGTCGCCCATCGACTCGAAGCCCCGCTCCGCGCGGGGCTTTTTTGTGACGAATCGCCTCATCCGGTACTCAAGGCAAAGCGGACTGGAGCCGACACGCCGCTGCCCACTACACTGCCTCGTCATGACGAGGTATCCGCTTTGACCACCGCCGCCCGCCGCGCCAATCCCGATCCGGAAAAACACACGCCGCTGATGCGCCAGTACCTGTCGGCCAAGGCCGAGCATCCGGATGTGCTGCTGTTCTTCCGCATGGGCGATTTTTACGAGATGTTCTACGACGACGCGCGCAAGGCGGCGCGGTTGCTGGACATCACGCTGACCCAGCGCGGGCAGTCGGCGGGGCAGCCGATTCCGATGGCCGGCGTCCCGTATCACGCGGTCGAAAATTATCTGGCGCGGCTGGTGAAACTGGGCGAGTCGGTGGCGATATGCGAGCAGATCGGCGATCCGGCTGCGAGCAAGGGGCCGGTCGAGCGCAAGGTGGTGCGCATCGTCACGCCGGGCACGGTGACCGATGCCGCGTTGCTGGAAGAGCGCCGCGACAACCTGCTCATGGCCATCGCCGCCGGCGATAAGGGGCGTTACGGCCTGGCCTGGGTGGATCTGGCCGGTGGGCGTTTTCTGCTCAGCGAGGCCGGCAGCGCCGAGGCATTGGCCGCCGAACTGGCGCGCCTGCAACCGGTCGAAACGCTGATCGCCGAGGACGAGGCCTGGCCGCGCGTGGTCACTACCCTGCCCGGTCTGCGCAAGCGCCCGCCGTGGCATTTCGACCACGATGCGGCCACGCGCGAATTGAATCGCTTCTTCGGTACGCGCGACCTTTCCGGTTTCGGCATCGCGGAGCTGGGTCTGGCCGTTGCCGCTGCCGGCGCCTTGCTGGGCTATGTGGAAGAAACCCAGAAAAGCGCGCTGCCGCACCTTTCCGGCATGGCTGTCGAATCCGCCGGCGAAACCATCGCCATGGACGCGGCCACGCGGCGCAATCTGGAAATCGACACGCACCCCGAAGGCCGGCGCGAGCACACATTGCTGGGCATCGTCGACGAGACGGTCACGCCCATGGGTGCGCGTCTGCTCAGGCGCTGGCTGAACCGGCCCTTGCGCGATCACGCCACCCTGCGCCTGCGTCACCAGGCCATCGGCGCGTTGATCGAGCATGGCACGACGGCCTTGCGCGACACGCTGCGCGGCATCGGCGATCTGGAACGCATTCTGGCGCGCGTGGCCTTGCGATCGGCGCGCCCGCGCGACCTTTCCACCTTGCGTGATGGCCTCGCCGCCGCACCCGTGTTGCGCGATGCCATCGCGACGCTGGACAGCCCGCTGCTGGATGATCTGGTCAGCCGCATCGGCGATCACGCGGAAACCGCGCAATGGCTGGCCCGCGCCATTGTCGAACAACCGCCGGTATTGCAGCGCGACGGCGGCGTCATCGCCGACGGCTTCGATGTCGAACTGGACGAACTGCGCCGACTGTCCACGCATGCCGACCAATATCTGGTCGAACTGGAAGAACGCGAAAAGGCCGCCACCGGCATCGCCACGCTCAAGGTCGGCTACAACCGCGTGCATGGCTATTATCTGGAAATCGGCAAGGCGCATTCGAACAAGGTGCCCACGCACTACACCCGCCGCCAGACCACCAAGAACGCCGAGCGCTACATCACCGAAGAGCTGAAGACCTTCGAGGACAAGGTGCTGTCGGCGCGCGAGCGTTCGCTGATGCGCGAGCGCGCGTTGTACGACGACCTGCTGGAAACCCTGGTCGAACGGCTGGAGCCGCTGAAAACCGCCGCGTCGGCCATCGCCGAACTGGACGTGCTGGCCAACCTGGCCGAACGGGCCGACACGCTGAACTGGTCGGCTCCGGAACTTGCCGAGGCGCCGGGCATCCGCATCGAGCGCGGTCGACATCCGGTGGTGGAACAGGTGCGCGAGGAACCTTTCGAGCCCAACGACCTGATGCTGGACGACGCCCGCCGCATGCTCGTCATCACCGGCCCCAACATGGGCGGCAAGAGCACCTACATGCGCCAGAACGCGCTGATCGTGCTGCTGGCGCACGTCGGCAGTTTTGTTCCTGCCGCGCGCGCGGTGATCGGCCCCGTCGACCGCATCTTCACCCGCATCGGCGCCGGCGACGACCTCTCGCGCGGGCAATCCACCTTCATGGTGGAAATGAGCGAGACGGCCAACATCCTCAACAACGCCACCGAATACAGCCTGGTGCTGATGGACGAAGTCGGGCGCGGCACCAGCACGTACGACGGCCTGTCGCTGGCGCGCGCCGCCGCCGTGCACCTGGCCACGCACAGCCACGCGTTCACGCTGTTCGCCACGCATTATTTCGAATTGACGGAGCTGGCCGGCACTTTTCCCGGCATCGTCAACGTGCATCTGGATGCCGTCGAGCTTCACCATCAGGAGCGGGGCGACGAACTGGTGTTCATGCACGCGCTGAAGGACGGTCCCGCCAGCCGCAGTTTCGGTCTGCAGGTGGCGGCATTGGCCGGGTTGCCGCGCAGCGTCATCGCCGAGGCCAAAAAGACGCTGGCGGAGCTGGAAAGCGGCGCGCACCTTCATGGTCCCACGCCCACGCAAACCGAAGCCTCGCCGCAGATGGGACTGTTTGCGCCGCCAACGCCGTCGGCCACGGACGAAGCGCTGCGCGACATCGATCCCGACACGCTGTCGCCGCGCGAGGCGCTGGACGCGCTGTACCGGCTGAAACAGCTGGCCGAAGGCAAACACTGACCGCCGCCGCAATCGGGGATCATCATGGATCATTTGGCGCAGTTCATTCTGCTGGCAGCAGTGGTCATCATCGTGATCATCCAGATGGCCAGCGGCGCACTCGATCCGGTCCGCGCGTGGCTGACCCGCAAGCGCCGGCTGCGCCGATACCGGCAACATGCGCCCTCGCCCGATCCCGTGCAGGCTGCGTTGGACGAACACGTGGCCATCGATGCGCCCAACGCCGGCATCGCCGTGGCCATCGTCACGCCACAAGGAGCGCGGCACTGGTTCGCCGGTCATCTCGACGGCAATCTCACCCGGGCGCCCGATGCCGATACCGCGTTCGAAATCGGTTCGATCACCAAGACCTTCACCGCCAGTCTGCTGGTGGCGATGGAGCGCGAAGGACTGGTCGATCTCGATATCCCGTTGGATGCGCTGCTGCCGGAAGCTTCACGCCCGGGCAGACAAGTGCCCGTTCCCGTCACCCTGGAAAGCCTGGCCACGCATTGCTCGGGCCTGCCGCGCCTGCCATGGAGCTGGCGCATGTCGGCGGCCATGTACCTCAGTCCCAAACAGCCCTACCGTTTCATCAGCCATGCGTTTCTCGAACGCTGGATGCGTGGACGGCGCATCCATCACGGCCAGCGTTACCGCTACTCCAACCTCGGCTACGGCGTGCTCGGCAACGTGCTGGCCGACCGCGCGGGAAGCACGTATGCCGACGTGCTGCAGCGCTTCGTCCTGCTGCCGCTCGGTCTGGGCCACACCCGCGTCGGCGGCGCGAATGCCAAGGTCGCCCAGCCGCATACCTCCTGCGGACATCGCGTGCCGCCATGGAGCCTGCGCGCATTGGCGCCAGCCGGTGGCCTGCACAGCACACTGAACGACATGACACGCTGGCTGCAGGCCAACCTCGACGTGCGCACGCCGCTGGATGCGCGCCTGCATGAGCCGCGCGCCAACTCCGGCGGGCGTCACCGCAGTGTGGCGTTGGGCTGGCACGTCGACGGCGAAGGCGACATGCGCGTGGTCTGGCACAACGGCGGCACCGGCGGCTCGCGCAGCCTGATCGCCTTCGCGCCGGCACGCGGCACCGGCATTGTGATGCTTTCCAACAGCGCCGCCAGCATCGATGCATGGGGGCTGGAACTGCTGCGGAAAACCAACACGCCCGACCACGCGGAGATTGGACTGCCAACTCGATTGCAACATGGCGACAACTGGGTCGCATGACTCTTGTGCGTTGAAAAACGCATGACCTGTCTGAACAGGTAATTCATGCCCTATGATTCAGGCCATGAATACTGCCCGAATCGATTCCGCTTCTCCCGCCCCGAAAGGCCGCATTGCCTGTGTCGGCCTCGGCATGGTCCTGGGCTCACATCTGAGTCCGCTGGCGCGCAGCCACATCAAACAGGCCGACGTGATTTTTGCCGGCCTTTCCGATGGCATCGTCGAAATGTGGCTCGAATCCATGCATCCCGACGTGCGCAGCCTGCAGCCCTATTATGGCAATGGCGAGAAGTCGCGCATGATCACCTACCGCGAATGGGTCGAAGTGATGATGGCCGAAGTGCGCGCCGGCAAAAAGGTTTGCGGCGTGTTTTATGGGCATCCCGGTATTTTTGCCTGGTCACCGCATGAGGTGATCCGCGTCGCGCGCGAAGAAGGCTTCGAAGCGATCATGGAACCCGGCATCTCCGCCGAGGACTGTCTGTACGCAGATCTGGGTTTCGATCCTGGTCGTCACGGCTGTCAGCATTACGAAGCCAGCCAGTTGCTGATGTCGGAAACACCGCTGAATCCACATGCCTATCTGGTGCTCTGGCAAGTCGGGGTGGTCGGCGACCGCTCGCTCAAGCGCTTTTCCACCGGGCCGGCCTATCGCCAGATACTGGTCGACGTGCTGGCCCGGGATTACTCGCTGGACCACGAAGTCGTCATCTACCGCGGCGCCACTCTGCCGATCCAGCAGCCGCGGATCCGCCGGGTGGCGTTGAAAGACATGCCGACCACGGACATCACGGCCGAGGAAACCGTCGTTCTCGCGCCCGTGGCGCCGTCAGTACCCAACAAGGCCATCAGGGAGCGGCTGAAAGCACTCGATCGGGCGCAGTCGGACTCGGAAAATACGGAAACGGCGTGACTCGCCGGAGAGTCCCGAAATCACGCCATTTTCAAATTCAATCATGCCCGACATTGCGTGACTCGGTGAC
>DASSTF010000237.1:0-3755 GCA_035708045.1 Rhodanobacteraceae bacterium
CGCCATTCCTCGGGCAGCCGCTGGTCGTTGTAGCCGGACGAGAACAGGAACGGAATGCCCCGGCTGCGCAGTTTTTCCGCCACGGGAAAGCTTTCCTCGTTGGCCATGTTGATGTCCAGCAGGGCCACGTCGATGGGTTCATTGGCGGCCAGCTCCAGGCCTTTGGCGACACGCGGCGCCATGAGCACATGGTATCCGGCGTCTTCCAGCCGGTCCTGCAGCATCATGGCGACAAACATCTCGTCCTCGCAGACGAGGACGCAGACTTTTCCCCCGTGTTCTTTCATGATTGCCCTCCACTCATGTCAAGCGGTACATCGAAAATGCAGGTGACGCCCGTGGAGGGATAATCCAGCTTCACCTCTCCCCCCAGTTCGTAGACGATGCCATCGGTGATCAGCCGCGTGCCGAACCCCTGGCGCGTGGGTTTTTCCACCGGCGGACCGTTCCTCTCGGTCCAGACCATGTGCAGCCAGGGACGCGCGTCGTGCCGGCGGGTTTTCCATGTGACTTCCACCTGGCCCTCGCGCACGGACAGGGCCCCGTACTTGCCCGCGTTGGTGGCCAGTTCGTGGATGGCCATGGCCAGCGCCAGCGCGGTCTTGGAATCGAGGTTCAGCTCGTCGCCGACAATCTTCGAGCGTTGCCGGCCATCGCGCTGGTAGGGCGCCAGTTCGTTGCTGATGATGTTGGCCAGGCTCGCCCCTTGCCACGCATCGGAAGCCAGCAGGTTGTGCGTGTTGGACAGGGCCAGCAGGCGTTCGACGAAAGCCGTGCGGAACTCGGGCAGGCTGCGCGTGCTGGCCAGGGTCTGCACGGCGATGGCCTGCACGCTGGCCAGGGTGTTTTTCACCCGGTGGTTGAGTTCGCCCAGCATCATTTCGGTGTGGCGCTCGGTCTGCCGGCGCTCGGTGATGTCGCGCGCGATGATCTTGCCGGCGATCATGTTGCCTTGCTCGTCGCATACCGGCGAATAGCTGACTTCCAGCGGCACGGACTGGCCATCCGGACGGATCCACGACATCTCGAATATCGGCAGCCGGCGCGTGCGCTTGCGGCTTTTGAAAAATGCGTCGGCTTCCGGGCCGGTTTCCGCCGGTTGCAGTATCTGTAAGGGCTGGCCGATAACCTGGGCGGCAGACAATCCGTAGATGCGCTCGGCTGACGGATTCCAGCTGGTGATGCGGTCGTTCAGGGAAAAACCGAAAATGGCATCGGGCGAGGAGTTGACGATGGCGGCAAGACGCGCATGCTCGGTGTTCTTGCGCTGGCTTTCGGTGACGTCGATGAAGGTCAGCACCACGCCATCGACCACGTTGTCGATGGTCAGGTAGGGACGCATGCGCAACAGGAACGTGGGCTGGTCGTCGATGCTGGGCAGCAGGCGTTCGGTGACACTGAGTTCGCGCAGGACGCGCTCCACGTCCTCGGCCAGTTGCGGGTAGTTCACCCGCGGCGAAATGTCGATGATCGGCCGCCCCTTGTCGCCGTCGCGCAGATGGAACAGCTCGGTCATGGCCGGCGTGTAATTGCGGATGTGCAGGGACTTGTCCAGGAACATGGTGGCGATGTGGGTGCTTTCCAGCAGGTTGCGGATGTCGCTGTTGATCTGCGTGAGCGACGTGTTCTTGCTGCTGAGTTCCGCATTGATGATCCGCAGTTCCTCGTTGATCGACTGCATTTCCTCGGTGAAGGTCTCCAGTTCTTCGTTGGATGATTGCAGCTCCTCGTTGACCGACTGGTACTCCTCGTTGGCCGACTTCAGTTCCTCGTTGGCGGTCTCGTGCATGTCGATCGCGGCATGCAGTTGCGCACGGGTGGCGCGCAATTCATCCTCGAGGGCGCGTATGCGCGATGGTTCGTCGCCTTGTTGATCCTCTTTTTCCCCGGTCAGGATCGAAGACGGGGCATAGTCGAGCGGGTCGAAGGCCACCACGCAGCGCTGGACGGCGCCGTCCTCGCTGTCCAACGGCTTGACGATCAGGCGCAACGGCCGGGTGTGGTCGTGGTGGGTGTACACGACGTCGTCGTGCAGCACCTGACGGCCACTGGCGAATGCCTGCAGTACCGCGGCACGCACAATGCCGCGCAGCGACTTGCCCAGCATCTGGAACAGATCCAGGCTGGCCATGCCCGAGGACGGTTCCAGATAGCGTCCGGTGTTGCCGCCGAACAGGAGAATCTTGTGCTCCTGGTCGACCACCACGTAGGCCGGCGAAAAGTTTTCCAGCGCCCGGCGCGCCATGTCGTCCAGGGAATCGTCGGCGTCGGACGATGTGCGCGGAGGGCGATGGATTTCGATGGGTTGCGTCCTGGCGGCAGGAAAGTTTCGCGGACGGGTCTGGTGTTTTTCGTTGCGCACGTACAGCCGCTGTTTCTTGTCCACTTCGGTGAACAGATGGGCGTTGCGCGACAACCGTTCGGAAGTGCCCAGCAACAGGAAGCCGCCCGGCCGCAGGGCATAGTGGAACGCCTGCACCAGGCGATCCTGCAGATCGGCGTCGAGGTAAATAAGGAGGTTGCGGCACGACACCAGATCCATGCGTGAAAACGGCGGATCCTTGGCCACGCTGTGCGACGAGAAGATGCACATCTCGCGAATCGGCTTGACGATACGGTATCCGTTGCGATGGCGCGTGAACCAACGTTCCCGGCGCTCCTCGGACACGCCTTCCAGCGGCGCCTGAAAGCAGCCGGCACGCGCGGCGCCTATGGCGTGGTCGTCGATGTCGGTGGCGAAAATCTGCACCTTGGGCGTGTGGTGCGAACCCATGACCTCGCGTATGGCGATGGCGATCGAATAGGCCTCCTCGCCGGTGGCGCAACCGGGAACCCATACCCGCACGACGTCCGCCTTGTTCTTCTGGGCCAGTATCGCGGGCAAGGCCACGGTCTTGAGGGCCTCGAAAGCGTCCGGATCGCGGAAGAATCCGGTGACCCCGATCAGGAACTCATGGAAAAGCAGGTCGTGTTCGTGCGGGTGGTGGCGCAGGTAGTCGATGTAGTCCGACACGTTGGTCGCCTGCACCACCAGCATGCGCCGCTGGATCCGCCGGACCAGCGTCTTTTCCTTGTAGTGGCTGAAATCGTGGCCGGTCTGCGCGTGCAGCATGGCGCATATCGTGTGCAGCTGCGTGCTGACGTCCTTGCGGATGCCGTCGGGCCCCTTGCGGCTGCGCGCCTGGCGCATTTGCTGCCGGTGGGCAAGCAGCCGCTCGGGCATCTGCCGCGCCGGCAAGGCGGCATCCACCAGACCGACGGCCTCGGCGCTGGAAGGCATGTCTGGCTGTGCCTGATGGTCGGCTTCGGCCTGCGCCAATGTCAGGCCGCCGTGTTCCTTGATGGCGCGCAGTCCCTCTGCGCCGTCGTTGCCGATGCCCGACAGCACCACGCAGATCGCATTGTCGCCCTGATCCGCGGCCAGCGACGTGAAGAACGTGTTGATCGGACGGTGCTGCCCGCGTGGCGGTGCGGGTTCGTGCACATGCAGCAGCCCGTCGGACATGGTCAAGGAGGCGTTCGGCGGAATCACGTAGATGTGGTTCGCCTCGGGCCGTATTCCGTCCGTTGCCACGGCAATCGGCATGCTGGTACATGGACCCAGCCATTCGGGCAGCATGCATTCGTGATCGGGCGGCAGATGTTGCACCAAAACGAATGCCAGATGACTGTCATTCGGCATGTGCGAAAAGAACGTGCGAAAAGCGTCCAGGCTGTCCGCCGATGCGCCGATGCCGACGATCATGAGCGCATCG
>DASSTF010000238.1:0-9581 GCA_035708045.1 Rhodanobacteraceae bacterium
GTCGGGAATGGCGTCGTCCGGGTTGGCGAAGTAGGCCAGCGCGGTGAGGGTGTTGCGGCGCTCTTCCTCGGGCAGGTCGAAGCCCTTGTCTTCGACCATGTCGGCCATGGTCTGGATGCGCGCCAGGCGCGAACGGATGAAGTCCGGCAACTCGTCGAACGGCTTTTTGCTCACCATCTCGCGGGCATTGGCAACGATGGTGGCGTCATCGAGGGACTGCGACTTCTTCTCGGCGGCCTTGATGTCGGCAACGAAGTGCTCGAGGTCGGCGTCGCTCAGGGTGATGCTGATGTCCATGCTCATGGCGGGATCCGCTGTCTAAGGGGAAAAGTCAGACTAGGCGGCCCGCGTCATGGCGTCAATATGTCACACGATGGCCTGCCGCACGGGTTTCACAGAATGCCGCTCAGGCCGAAGCCGAAACCGGTGACCAGGCGCGTGTAGATGGTCTTGAACGGCAGGTCGACGCCCGGAAAGTCGCCGACCGGCTTGTAGCACTTGTAAAAGCCGGGGTCGGCCGGCGCCAGCGGCTTGCAGCCGGGCTTGAGGGCGAAGCTGGTGGCATAGCGGAACGGCCACAGGTCGAACCACGGCAGGTGCGAGGACACCGTGCTGATGGCCTGGTTGAGGGGGCTGATGATCGGGATGTCCTGCTGGCGCGGCGCGATCGTCCAGGCGTTTTTGGGCTGGGTGTCGCGCAGGATCTGCGTGCGCAGGGCGGTGGCGAAGCGCCTGGAATAGACGATCACGCCGGATTCGGTGTTGTAGTGATCCGAGCGCGGGTCGAAATTGTGCGTGCCGACCATGGCGAAGCGGTCGTCCACGACGATCGACTTGGCATGCAGGCCGATGCGCACACCCTTGGTGGTCAGCGGCGCCGGTCGCCGGCGCTTGCCGGGATGCAGCGGGTGGTACGGCACCTGACGCTTGCCGTGTCGTCTGCGCCTGCCGTTGGCGGTTGCGGGCGTCGGCGTGGCCGTATCCGTGGCGGTGCCAGTCACGGGCGGAGCGATGGAGATGTCGGCATCGGCGGGGTGCGGTTTGAATTCGTAGATCTCGAAGCCGTAGTCCTTGAGGAAGCGCTTCTTGTGCTTGTAGGACATGGCGTAGGAGAAGAACGCATCGGTCGACGCCAGCGAATTGGTCGACACGATCACGCGCGGCGGGTGCTGGCGCTGGTGCAGCAGTTCGAAAATGTGCTGGGCTCGATCGCTGAGCACCAGGTACGGCGTCTGCAGCACGATCTGGTGTTTCGCTCCGGCGACCATGCGCATGATGTGCAGGGTGAATTCGTGGGCCTTCCTGCGGTGCGGCTGGTCGGTCTTGTCCGGGAGATCGGAAAAGTAGTCCACGCGGCCCACGCGCAGACTGTGCGAGAGGAGGTGCTGCTGCAGCCAATCCGGATCCTCCGCTTCGGCGCGCACGCGCGCCACGCGCGCGGGCTGCTTGAATCGGGGCGTCGTCCAGCCGGGCGCCGTGGGGCCGTCGGCCAGGATCTGCCGGTTGACGTCGCGCAGCGCGGTCAGCGGTACGCTGCGCGGGTGATGCCAGAACAGGTTGAAGGTATCGGCCATGTCGTGCGCGGCGGGGCCCGCCACGAGCACGTCGCGGTCGCGATAGTCGAAGTCGGGATCCCAGCCGAAGTAGCGATTCTCGTAGTTGCGTCCGCCGGTGATGCCCACGGCATCGTCGATCAGCAGCAGCTTGTTGTGCATGCGCTGGTTGAAACGCGAAAAGCAACACATGATGCCGGCTGCAAACTGCAAGGGCGAAGTTTCAGCCTCGTCGAACGTGGGGTTGTACAGGCGCAGCTTGAGGTTCGGGCTGCTGCGCGCCAGCTTGGCCAACTGTTCCAGGCTCTGGAAGGAAAACAGCTGGTCGGCCAGCACGTGCACCTGGACGCCGCGGCGCGCCGCCTTCACCAGCGCATCGAGCACCAGGTTGCCGACGTCGTCGTCGACCCAGATGTAGGTCTGCAGGTCGATCGACTTGCGCGCGGCGCGGATCAGATTGATGCGCGCGGCCAATGCGTTCTCGCCGTGATCCAGCAGGGTGACGAAATGCACCGGCTGACCGGGCGTGGAAGCGGCCATGGCCTCGTGCGCCTGGGCCAGGAACGGCGAGGGATCGGCGCAGTGGTCGGCTTGCGTGCAGATGGAAACGGTCGGCTGCGCCGCGGCCACCACGACGTCGGCCTTGCGGATCTGCTGGCGCGAGAGTGCACATCCCGACAGTGCGGCCAGAGCCGATATCAGGCACGCGGCCCGCAGCACTCGGGCGAAATAAAGGGACATAGCCACATGATAATGGCAACGTTGAACGAGTCGACGCAGGCGTCACCGGCGCGGCGCGAGCACGATCACCAGATCGAGTTGGACGCTGTCGGAGAGAATGGTGGAATGCTGCCGGATGTCGAAGCGGCTGCGCTGGATGCTGCCATGCAGGCGCAAGGTGCAGGCCGTGGTTTCCGGATCCACGCAGCTGGATGGCTGCAGGGTGAACGTGACCGGCTGCGTCACGCCGTGCATGCTGAGCCGGCCGTGCAGGCCGCCGCCATGATGCAGCAGGTGTTGGTCGACCGGTTCGGAGATGAATTGGATGCGCGGGTAGGTCGCGGCATCCAGGAATCCGGGGCCGAGCAGCATGCGGCGGTAGCGCATGTTGCGCATGCGCGCCGTGGTCACGTCGATCCATGCGTGCACGATGCCCTGGTGTCGATCCGGCGACCAGTCGAGCCCACCGTAAAGCCTCTCGAAATGCCCGCGGATATGCTTCAGCCAGAACAGGCGCACGCTGAAGGCGGCGTACGATGTCGGCGCGATGGATACCACGTTGGCGCGGGTGGGCATGACGATGGCGCCCAGCAGCCATGCGGCGGCCAGCATGCAGGCGACACGGCGGGTACGGCCCGACATGCCCGTCGGCTCAATGCGTGTGGAAGGCGAGCAGGCATCCGTTGCCGGGTTCGAGTGGGCCGTCCAGGCGGATGTGGGCCACGGCTGCCGACGGCATGCCGCGAAAATCCGGCGAGCGGCCCTGACACAGCAGGGCGACCAGATGTTCCAGCCCGGGATTGTGGCCGATCAGCAGCACGCATTCGGTATCGGCATGGCGATCCAGCAGGGCCACGAGCTGGCCCGGCGTGGCTTCGTAGATGCCGTCCACGAATTGCACGGGAGGCGCGGTTGGCGCCAGGGCTTCGAGAACCCGCGTGGCCGTCATGCGCGTGCGCTGCGCGGGCGAGCACAGGATGAGTCCGGGCCGCGGCGCGTGGGACGCCAGCCATTGGCCGGCGGCATCGGCCTGGATCAGGCCGTCCGGACTCAAGCGGCGCTCGAAATCGCCGTCGCCGGGTGCGGCGGATTCGGCCTGTGCGTGGCGCAGTACCAGCAGGTCGTGCATGGGCGGTGATCCTCAGCCGTTTTTGTTGCGTTTGAGCCAGTTGAGCAGGCGCCGCCAGTCCTGCTGATGTCCACGCACGTATTCGGAGTGGTAATCGAAAATGCCCTTGCCCAGCCCCGACAGCAGCACGTAGGCCTGGCTGTCGCGGACGTGCCCGGCCACCGGGAAGGGCAACTGGCGCAGTTCGTTCAGGGCTTCCTGGCTGGCGCGCGTCCAGGGTTTCAGGCGGTTGGCGACCAGCGCCACCGGCAGCTTGCCGCGGCGGATGCGGCTGACGGCGGCCAGGCGTTCGGTGAAGGCGGCGCTGGCGTCGAAATCGAATATCGAAGGAAGTACCGGCACCAGCACCGCGTCGGCGTGTTCGAGCAGCGGTTCGAGCATGCGATCCTGGATGCCGGCGGGGCTGTCGATCAGCAGCACGTCGGTATCGGCCGGCACCTGGTCGAAGGTGCTCTGGCGCGGGCCTTCCAGCGCCAGCACGCCGGGCAGCGTGTCCGGTCGGCGCGCGCACCAGGTAAAGCTGGAAGCCTGCGGATCGGCATCGACCACGGTCACGCGGCGGCCCTTCTGGGCGTGACAGGCCGCCAGATTGGTCACCAACGTGCTTTTGCCGCATCCACCCTTGCTGCTTGCCACCAAAACCGTTTGCATCGGTCCGTCCCCAAGCGTGAAGGTGCGGTCAGACTACTACAGGGCCTGCCGTGATGGGTAGAAGCCTGCCTGTGGGCGAATGGAGGTTCCTTTTCGCCAATCTTCCGTTCATGTCGCCAATCTCCCGTTCGTGGTGAGGTATCGAACCATGAACAGCGTGGAGCCAGCGAGATCGCGCTGTCGCCCTTCGATACCTCAGGACGAACGGAGGTTTTTTCTTCGCCAATCCCCGTTTGTGATGATGCTTTGACGGGTTCACGTCGCGCGTATCGAAGTTCCGTCGGTGCTGAGGTATCGAAGCATAAACGACGTTGGGAACCGTCGCCGCCCTACCGGCGCTGTTTGTGCGGTGGCTCCCAGCCGGCGGGGGCGTCCACGGGGAGGTGTTCGGCGCGCAGGGCGGCGAGGATCAGGCTCATGCGGGTGCCGCCGTTGCGGGCCAGGTCGAGCAGCATTTTGGCCACGTCGGGATGATGCTGGGAGGCGAGCGTGAGTTCGCCGAAATTGTGCACCTGCCAGACCAGATCATGCCGCGCGGCACGGGCTTGAAGGCGTGTGTCGGCATCGTCGGACAGGGTCTGCTCAAGGTGCAGACCCAGCGAGCGCGCAAGCGGCGAACTGGCCCAGGCCAGGGTCTTGGCCAGCTCAAGGCATGGTTGTTGCAGGGATTTGTCGTCCTTGCACAACCTGGCGGTGGCTTGAAAGCCGGGCAGAGGCTGGAACTGGCTCAAACCGAACACCAGCAAGGCACGGATGCCGGCGGCGCTGTTGGCCGCGCCCTGCTTGCCATAAAGATCGGTCGGAGGCGGCAGGGCCGCCGCCGCCTTGGCCAGGGCGGCCAGGCTGATGCCGGCGTAGTCGTCGTATCGCGTGGCCTTGGCGGCTTTGGCCAGAGCCTCGCGCGCGGCATCCTTGTCGCCGTCGCGCGCGGCCTGCCCCAGCACCATCAGCCATACGGCGGCGTTGTCCGCGGCCTTCTTCTTCAGTGTGGCCAGGGCCTCGGCATTGGGACAGGCGGCCTTGGCGTCACAATCGACCAGTTGCGCCCAGGCGATGCCGGGCCCCGCGTCCGGCGCCTTCGCGGCACGTTGTATCAGTGCGTGGAAATTGACGTAATCGGGCGGGTCCGGCAGGGTGCGGGCAAGCAGGGCCGCGCCAAGCAGGGGCTCGGCTTCGCTGCGCAGGGCCAGCACGTTCACCAGGTCGCGCTGGAACCGGATCATGGCCGACGACGAGGAGGCCTGCTCGCGGCCATGTCCCGGTGGCGCCGCACGGACACCGCCGACGAGTACGGTCGACAGGCCCAGACACAAGACGAAGGCAATGGATCGGCGCATGGAGAACCTCCGGGAGCTTATCGCCGCAAGACAGGCGGGTCGGGCAAAAACGCGGCACACAAGACGCCCAGCATAGTCGGTCTGCGTGAAGACGGCCTGAGTTGCTGAACGGGCGATCCACGAAGCGGTTGAGCGGCCTTGTTACACTGGGGGCCCGATCGCCGGATGCTTTCCCGATACATCACCTGACGAGCGTGGCCATGCAAGCCCAGACACCACTGATCATCCAGCTTCTGCCGATCATCATCGGCTGGGTCACCCTGGCGCTGGTCAACGCCGGCCTGGCGCAAGGCAAGAACCGGCGCGGGCTGGTGTGGTTCGTGTTGTCGCTGGTGTTCGGCCCGCTCGCCACGCTGGCCCTGGTAGCCATGGCCAAGGTGCCGCAACGCCTGTTTTGAGCGTGGATGGCTCGTAGGATGCCTACTCGCCCAGTTCTTCGCGCATGAACTCGGGCAGCGCCAGCGCGCCCTTGTGGATGTCGACATTGTAGTAGCGGGTCGGGAAGCCCTTGGTGGCGGCGCCGCGCTCGCGGAAGCCGGTCAGGTCGCCGCCCTTGCGCGCCATGGTGCAGCTCCACCAGCCGGTCGGGTAGCACGGCTGCGGAAACGGCAGCGTGCGCACGGCCTGGAAGCCGGATGCGCGCATCGCCGCGCGCATCGCCTTGATCAGTTCCAGATGCGCCAGCGGCGACTCGGACTGCTGCACGAGAATGCCGCCATGGCGCAGCGCCTTGTGGCAGCTGGCGTAGAAGCTGGCATTGAACAGGCCTTCGGCGGGGCCGACCGGGTCGGTGGAATCGACGATGACGAGATCCACGCTGTCCGGCTCCAGCTCGGCCATGTACTTGATGCCGTCGATGAACAGCAGCTCCGTGCGCGGATCGTCGTTGGCCTCGCACAGTTCCGGGAAATACGCTTCGGCCAGGCGCGTCACGCGCTCGTCGATTTCCACCTGGGTGACGTGTTCCACCTCGTCGTGACGCAGCACCTCGCGCAGCGTGCCGCAGTCGCCGCCGCCGATGATGACCACGCGCTTGGCGCGCGCGTGCGTGAACAGCGCCGGGTGCGTCATCATCTCGTGGTAGAGGAAGTTGTCGCGCCCGGTCAGCATCACGCAGCCATCGATCACCATCAGGTTGCCCCAGTCGGTGGTCTGGTGGATTTCGATCGTCTGGTACGCGGTCTTTTCCGAATGCAGAAGTTTTTCGGTGCGAAAACCGATGGAGGAGCCGGAGGCCTGATGCGCTTCGGTGAACCAGCTGGACTCGGACATGGTGGATCTCGGGCAGGAACGGATGGGCAGGAACCGGCCATTGTAGCCGCTTGATGCGCCACGTGACATTTTGATCGGGCGCCGGAGTGGATGGCTTTGTGGCATGACATCAGAGCATAGTGGACACGGATGAGCGCGGATTGAGACCTGCTTTTCTTTATCCGTGTTCATCCGCGTTGATCCGTGTCAAAAAAACCAGCGGAATCAGAGCGACAAACCATAGCTTGCTTATACAATAGCGATCCGACCGTCCCGCGGCGTGCAAGGGTATCCACCCGAGGCTTCCGGCGGCCGCCGACATTGCGTCAAGGTTCGCCGCTGCGACGTCCCCGTTATTTCAAGAAGGAATGCGTCATGACGACTTCCTGGGACATTGAACGCGCGCGTCAGACCTATGCCTCCGCACATTGGGGCAGTGGTTATGTCGATATCGACCCCAACGGCGATCTGATCGTGCGCCCGCGCGGCGCAAACGGTCCAGCACTGCCTGTACCGGCGCTGGTCGAGGCGGCGCGTGGCGAGGGCTTGCGTCTGCCGTTGCTGCTGCGCTTTCCGGACATTCTGGCCGACCGCCTGGCGCGCATGCAGGCGGCGTTTGCCGAGGCCATCCGAACCAACGATTACGCCGGTGCATACACGGCGGTGTTCCCGATCAAGGTCAACCAGCAGCGCGGCGTCGCCGGCGAACTGGCGCGGGTGGGCAAGGACGGTTTCGGCCTGGAAGCCGGTTCCAAGCCCGAGCTGATGGCGGTGCTGGCGCTGGCCCGGCCCGGCAGCCGCGTCATCTGCAACGGCTACAAGGACCGCCAGTACATCCGCCTGGCCCTGATCGGCCGGCGCATGGGGCTGGATGTGGTGATCGTCGTCGAAAAGCCGTCCGAGCTGGAGCACGTGATCGTCGAGGCCAAGGCGCTGGGTGTGACGCCGCAACTGGGTGTGCGCGTGCGTCTGGCTTCCATCGGCGCCGGCAAGTGGCAGAACACCGGCGGCGACAAGGGCAAGTTCGGCTTGAGTCCACGTCAGGTGCTGGCGCTGGTCGCGCGGTTGGAAGCGGTCGGTCTGAAGTCGTGCCTGACGCTGCTGCACTTTCACATGGGCTCGCAGATTTCCAACGTGCGCGACATCGCTGCGGGCATGCGCGAGGCGGTGCGCCACTACATCGAGCTGCGCAAGCTGGGCTTGCCGCTGGATACGGTGGACACCGGCGGCGGATTGGGCGTGGACTACGAAGGCACGCGCTCACGCAGCTTCAATTCCATCAACTATTCGATGACGCAGTACGCCCACGCCATCGTGCAACCGCTGGCCGAAGCCTGCCGCGAACACGACGTGCCGATGCCGGATCTCATCACCGAGGCCGGACGCGCCATGACCGCGCACCACGCCGTGCTGGTGGTCGACGTCAGCGAAGTGGAAACCGTGCCTGATGGTGACGTGCCGTCACCTGCGGAGGACGAGCCGGCGGTGCTGCGGCACCTGCGCGAGGTGCATGCCGCGCTGGACGAGCGCCCGTTGCGCGAGCTTTACCAGGAGGCGCGCTTCCACCTCGCCGAGGGTCAGGCGCTGTACGCGTTGGGTCAGCTCGACCTCGACCAGCGCGCGCGCCTGGACGACCTCTACTACGCCGTCGCCAATGAAGTGCGCCGACGCATGAACCCCGCCGAGCGCGCCAACCGCCAGGTGCTCGACGAGCTCGACGCCAAACTGGTCGACAAGTATTTCGGCAATTTCTCGGTGTTCGAATCGGTGCCCGACGTGTGGGCCATCGACCAGGTGTTCCCGATCATGCCCATCGCCCGTCTGGACGAAGCGCCGACGCGGCGCGGCGTGCTGGTCGACATGACCTGTGATTCCGACGGCCGCATCGACCAGTACGTCGGCGCCGAAGGCCTGGACGTCAGCCTGCCCTTGCATGCCATGCGCGGGGACGAGCCATACCGCCTCGGCATCTTCATGGTTGGCGCCTACCAGGAAACCCTGGGCGACATCCACAACCTGTTCGGCGACACCGACGCCGTCAACGTGCGGCTTTCCGGTGACACCTGGCGCTTCGAACAACCGCGCCGCGGCGACACCGCCGACCTGATGCTCGACTACGTCGGCTACGACCTCGACGACATGCGCCGCACCTACACCGAAAAACTGGCCGTCGCCGGGATCGAGGGCGAGGTGGCGGATGCGCTCCAGGCCGAGCTGAATGCGGGCCTCACCGCTTACACGTATTTGCAGCGGCCGGATTGATCGCGGGGGTGGTGTGATTGTTTGCCGCCGTGCGGCGGCGTATCGCGCCTTTCGGGCGTTTGTTTCGCCTGACGGCGGTATCGCGCCCTGCGGGCGCTCGTTCATTTTCTTTTGCTGCCAAAAGAAAACGAACCAAAAGAAAACCACCCCTGCAGACAGCGCCCTGCGGGTGCGCTCCCGGGCTGCGGGGTTTTTCCGAAGGGCCTTCCTGGCCCTCGGAAAAAGGCCGGCATCCCTGCCGGCCCCCTGCGGGCCTTGTCCTCCACCCGTCCGCCGCTGTCTGAAGGGGATGTTCGCAGCGCGTTGCGCTGCCCGCTTCGCGAACGGGTGAAGATCCTGGTGGTTTGCCGGGCGTGAAACCCGGACTTTCATTTCACCGTTCGCCCTGAGCGTAGCTTGCCTCTGGCAAGCGAAGTCGAAGGGCTGTCGGACAGTCCTTCGACTTCGCCCCTGCGGGGCTACGCTCAGGACGAACGGGAATATTCAATCGGATTCTTGCGCCTGTCGCGTGAAGCTGACGGACTTGCCACCCAGCCCCTCGGTAGGCGGTGGAGCGCGGAGGAAAAGGCCCGTTAGGGTGACCGGCAGGATGCCGGTCATTTTCCCGCGGGCCAGGAAGGCCTGTCGGGAAAACCCCGCAGCGCGGAACGCACCCGAAGGGCGCCGGACGGGGGTGCC
>DASSTF010000239.1:0-8739 GCA_035708045.1 Rhodanobacteraceae bacterium
GCTTCACCGCGTCGCCCGGCTTCTTGTGCCAGGTGGCGATGGTGGCGTCGCTGACGGATTCGGGCAGAACCGGAACCTTGACTTCGATCGACATGAGTTGTCCTTGGAGTTGTCTTTTTCGCGATGGTCTTGAAGCAACACGTTCATGGTGAGGCATCGAACCACGAACGCGGCGAATGTCTGTTCGTCCCCGCTACCTCAGGACGAACGGCAGGGTTTCATTCCAGCGAATGGTCGTCACCCACCGGGTCGACCAGGGCCTGCTGCACCAACGCCTTCTGTTCGGCGACGTGGGTGTTGTAGTAGCCTGCAGCCGGCGCCGGCGAGCGCACCCGGCCCGCGTAGTGCAGGCTGTGGTGGCCGTCGACGCAAGCCTGCAGGTGGTGGCGAATCTGGAACCAGGCGCCCTGGTTCATGGGTTCTTCCTGGCACCAGATGACTTCGTTGGCGGAGGGATATTTCTCCAGTTCCGCCGTGACCAGCTCGCGCGGGAAGGGGTAGAGCTGCTCGACGCGCACAATGGCGACGTTGTCCAGCTTGTCCTTTTCGGCGGCCTCGAACAGGTCGTAGTAGACCTTGCCCGAGCACAGCACCACGCGCTTGACCTTTTTGCCGGGCTTGACGCGCTGGTCGCCGATGACGTTGTGGAAATGGCCGCTGGCAAGGTCGTCCAGACTGGAGACGGCCAGTTTGTGGCGCAGCAGCGACTTCGGCGTCATCACGATCAGCGGCTTGCGCACCTTGCGCAGCATCTGCCGGCGGATCATGTGGAAGGTTTGTGCCGGGGTGGTCGGCACGCACACCTGCATGTTGTTCAGGGCGCACAGCTGCAGATAGCGTTCAAGGCGCGCCGAGGAATGCTCGGGACCCTGGCCTTCGTAACCGTGGGGCAGATACAGCACCAGACCGCACAGGCGGTTCCACTTGGACTCGCCGGCGCTGATGAACTGGTCGATGACGACCTGCGCGCCGTTGGCGAAATCGCCGAACTGCGCTTCCCAGATGACCAGGGTTTCCGGATCGGCGGTGGCGTAGCCGTATTCGAAGGCCATCACCGCTTCCTCGCTCAGCAGCGAGTCGATGATTTCCACGTCGCGCTCGCTGTCCACGCTGGCCAGCGGCATGGCGGTGTGGCCGGTCTGCTGGTCGTGCAGCACGGCATGGCGATGGAAGAAGGTGCCGCGGCCCGAATCCTGGCCGACCAGGCGCATGTCGTAGCCTTCGCTGATCAGGCCGGCATAGGCCAGGTTTTCGGCGAAGCCCCAGTCCAGCGGCTTTTCGCCGGCGGCCATCTTGAGACGGTCGTCATAGATGCGCTTGACGCGCGGATGCAGCGTGAATTCGTCCGGCGTTTTCAGGATGATGCCGCATAACTTGTCCATGTCGGCGGGAGCCAGGCCGGTGTCGATTTCTTCATCCAGCTTGCCGCCGATGTGCTTGCTCCACTGGAACGTGGTGCCGCCCTGTTCGGTGGCCAGGTCGGTGACGGGACGGCCTTCGTCGAGGTTCTGGCGATAGGCGTCGACCATCTCCTTGGCCTTGGCCTCGTCGATGACGCCGGCCTTCTGCAGGCGCTCGGCGTAGAGCGCGCGTGGCGTGGGGTGCTTGCGGATGATGTGGTACATCACCGGCTGCGTCGCCGCCGGCTCGTCGGCCTCGTTGTGGCCGTTGCGGCGGTAGCAGACCAGGTCGATCACCACGTCCTTCTTGAACTGGCGGCGGAACTCGAAAGCCAGGCGCGCCACCTGCACCACGGCTTCCGGATCGTCGCCGTTGACGTGGAAAATGGGCGCGTTGACGAGCTTGGCCACATCCGTGCAGTACAGCGTGGAACGCGCGTCCTGCGGGTTGGAGATGGTGAAGCCGACCTGGTTGTTGATGACGATGTGCACGGTGCCGCCGACACCGAAACCGCGCGTCTGCGACATCTGCAGGGTTTCCATGACCACGCCCTGGCCGGCGAAGGCGGCGTCGCCGTGGATCATGATCGGCAGCACTTCGCCCTGGATCTTGTCGTGACGGCGGGTCTGGCGCGCGCGCACGGAACCGGCGACCACCGGGTCGACGATTTCCAGATGCGACGGGTTGAACGCCATCGCCAGGTGCATGTTGTGGCCGCCCGGTGTGGTGACGTCGGCGGAAAAACCCATGTGGTATTTGACGTCGCCCGAGTGGTCGGGATCGTCGGGGTGGTGATACTTGCCCTCGAATTCGTCGAACAGCTCCAGCGGCGGCTTGCCGAGCGTATTGACCAGCATGTTCAGACGCCCGCGATGGGCCATGCCGATGACCATTTCGCCGATGCTGTCCTCGCCGCCGACACGGATCATCGTGTCGATCATGGGGATCAGGCTGTCGCCGCCTTCCAGCGAAAACCGCTTCTGGCCGACGTACTTGGTATGCAGGTAACGCTCCAGGCCGTCGGCGGCGGTCAGGCGTTCGAGCACGCGCAGCTGTTCGTCGCGGCTGAGGCCGGCGTTGCCGGACGCCTTCTCCAGACGGGAATACACCCAGCGCCGCTGCTCGTGGTCGCTGATGTGCATGAACTCCGCGCCGATGGTGGCGGTATAGGTGTCCTTGAGGTGCTGCCACAGGTCGCGCAGCTTCATGCGGCCGGCATCGCCGCCGCAGTAGGTGCCGGTGTCGAATTCCGTATCGAGATCGGCGTCGCTCAGGTTGTGGAAAGCCAGGCCGAGATCGGGCGGATTGCGCTTGGCGGCCAATGCCAGCGGATCCAGGTCGGCATCCAGATGGCCGCGCGAGCGGTAGGCCGTCAGCAGGCGCAATACGCCGGCCTGCTTGCGCGCATGCTCGTCGCTGACCGGTACGCCGACGGCGTCGCCGCGACGGTCGCGTTGACGCTGTGCGGCCTCGATGCGGCTGACGATCAGCGAATGGGGAACGTCATGGACGCCTTTGTCGGGCAGACTGTCGAAGTAGGTTCGCCAGTCGTCGGAAACCGAGGACGGGTCATTGAGCCAGGCCTCGTAAAGCTGCTCGACATAGTCGGCATTGCTGCCGAGTTGGGAAGACTCGGAAAACTCGCGGATCAGGTTTGCGCTCACGTCACCACCGCACACACGAAAGAGCGCGCATAAGCGCGCCGGGGACAATTTCCGGACACCGGCGCGGGCAAGTGCAGGCCGTCATCCAAAGCAGGGCGATTATAGCCCTTCCGGACAGGTTCGGACAGGGATTTAACAAATGGCTGGCCCATGCCAAGTCAGCCCCGATTCGGTTACCGCGATTCCTTGCCCGGGGACATCAGCTTCAGGGTCATGTGGCGATGGCGAATGCCTGCCTCGACGAACTCGTCGCCATGGCAGGCAAAGCCGAAACGCTGGTAGAAACCGATGGCGTCCACCTGTGCGTGCAGGGTCACCTGCGCCCAGCCGCGCTGGCGTGCACGCTCGATCAGCGCCGTGAGCATGGCCGCGCCCACGCCGTGGCCGCGCCATGCGGCAAGCACGGCCATGCGACCGATGCTGTGCCCGGGAGTCAGGCGTCCGGTGCCGATGGGTTGGTCCTCGCGATCGCGCGCCAGGACGTGGTCGCAGCGATCGTCCAGGCCGTCCCATTCCAGTTCGACCGGAACGCGCTGCTCGCGCACGAAGACGATCTCGCGGACATGGCGCAGATCGTCGCGATCGCGCTGCCAATCGGCAAGCATGACGTGGAAGGCTGTCGAACTCATGGCTGATCCGCGAGCATCAGGTGCCCCTGGTCGACGAGCGACCGCAGCACGGCCAGGTCTTCCGCCGACGGTGCGGTATCGAAAGTCAGCGCCTGATGCGCACACAGTTGCCGCGCCAGTGCGGGAGAGCACATATGGGATTCACCGGCGGCAAAAAGCGTGGCGGCGTCCGGCGTACGGATCCATGCCATGCGCGTCCACGGGTGACGCAGCAATGCCTGCCCGTCATCGAGCGCCTTGAGCAAGGCCGCCTCGTCGATGGCATGCGGCGGCGGCGCGGCGAATTGGGCGCTGCGATAGCGGGTGATGAAACGACCGAACCAGTCGGCAAGCGCATCGCGATCGGTCAACCCTGCGGCATGGCCCAGTGTGGCGGCCACGCGATCCAACGCCATGGTGTCGATTTCGCCGGGCTGTTGTGCCGGTTCCAGGTCGGGATCGTCGTAACGTTCGGTCTCGGGCAGCCGTTCGGTCAGGTGCTCGACGAAATCCAGCAGCAACTCGGCCCGCGAAGGCGCGCGCATGCCGACGGAAAAGGTCATGCAGGCGCCGTCGGCTACGCCGTCGTGCGGCACACCGGGTGGCAGGTAGAGCATGTCGCCCGGTTCCAGTGTCCAGGTGTGGCTGGACGCGAACTCGCGCAGGATCTTCAGTTCGACGTCGTCGCGGAAGGCCGTCGGCGGGTTCGGACGCGCGTCGATGCTCCAGCGCCGCTTGCCCATGCCCTGCAGCAGGAACACGTCGTACTGGTCCACATGCGCGCCGACGCCGCCGCCGTCCTCGGCGTAGCTGACCATCACGTCGTCGATGCGCCAGGATGGCAGAAAGCGGAAATGTTCAAGCAGTTCGGCGACGTCCGCGTCCCACTTGTCCACGTCCTGCACCAGCAGCGTCCAGTCTTGGTCGGGTAGGCGTTCGAACAGGTCTTCGTCGAGCGGCCCGGTGTGCACCGTCCAGTGGTCATTCGTGCGGTCGTGTTCGATCAGCCGCGACAGCGCCGATTCCTCACAGCCCAGGCCGCCGAGGTCGTCCGGCGTGAGCGGCAGTTCGAAAGCGGGGAAAGCCTGACGGATCAGCAGCGGGCGCTTTTGCCAATAGTCGTGCAAAAACTGCTCGACCGGCATGCCCAGCGGCTGGCCGGGTTGGCCGCGTACTTCGATAGTCGGGGAATTCATGTGCACTATGTACCACGCTTGCGCGGCTGGGTGACGATGCCTTGTCGGCTTTTGCTCCTTCCCCCTCAGGAGAAAGGCTGGGATGAGGGTGGGTTTGACATCAAGGTGCGCATCCCGCGAAAACCATTCCCACCCAACCCTCCCTTGAAGGGGAGGGCTTTTGCTTGAGGCGATCAGATGTCGCGCGCTAAGTGGGTGGCCAGGCCGGTGTAGGTGGCCGGGGTCAGTTCCAGCAGGCGTGTCTTGGCGTCGGCGGGCAGATCCAGCGACTGGATGAATTCGCGGATCGATTCACGCGTCATGCCGTGGCCGCGCGTCAATGCCTTGAGCTGCTCGTAGGGGTTGGGCAGCCCATGGCGGCGCATCACGGTCTGGATGGCTTCGGCCAACACTTCCCAGCTGGCGTCGAGATCGGCGGCCAGGCGCTCGGGGTTGACCTGCAGCTTGCCCAGACCTTTTTGCAGCGAAGCCAACGCCACCAGCGTGTGGCCAAAGGCCGTACCCAGACCGCGCAGCACGGTGGAATCGGTGAGGTCGCGCTGCCAGCGGCTGATCGGCAGCTTTTCCGCGAAATGCCCGAGCAGGGCGTTGGCCACGCCGAAGTTGCCCTCGGCGTTTTCAAAATCGATCGGGTTGACCTTGTGCGGCATGGTCGAGGAACCGACTTCGCCTTCCTTCAGCGCCTGTTTGAAATAGCCCTGCGAGATGTAGCCCCAGATGTCGCGCGAGAGGTCGATCAGGATGATGTTGGCGCGACGGATCACGTCGCAGAACTCGGCCACCGTGTCGTGCGGCTCGATCTGCGTGGTGTACGCATTCCAGGTCAGGCCCAGGCTTTCTACGACGCGCCGCGACAGCGCGCGCCAGTCCACGTCCGGGTAGGCGATGGCATGGGCGTTGTAGTTGCCGACCGCGCCGTTGATCTTGCCCATGATGTCGAGCGAGGCCAACTGGCGCTGCTGGCGTTCCAGGCGCGCGACCACGTTGGCCAGCTCCTTGCCGAGCGTAGTCGGCGAGGCGGTCTGGCCGTGGGTGCGCGACAGCATCGGCAGGCCGGCGTGCTCGTGGGCCAGCTTGCGCAGCATGGCGATGACGGCGCCCAGTTGCGGCAGCAGCACCTCGCTCCGCGCATCGCGCAGCATCAGGGCGTAGGACAGGTTGTTGATGTCCTCGCTGGTGCAGGCGAAATGCACGAATTCGAGTGCGCCGGCCAGATCCTTGCTGTTGCCCACGCGTTCCTTGATGAAATATTCCACCGCCTTGACGTCGTGGTTGGTGGTGGCCTCGATGGCCTTGATGCGCTCGCCGTCGGCTTCGGAAAAGGTTTCGTCCACGGCGCGCAGATGCGCGGCGGCGTCGTCACTGAAAGGCGGCAGCTCGCGAATGCCGGGCTCCGCGCCCAGCGCCAGCAACCAGATGATTTCCACATGCACGCGCCGATGCATCAACCCGAACTCGCTGAAGATCGGGCGCAGGGCCTCGACCTTGCTGGCATAGCGGCCGTCCAGCGGCGACAGGGCGGTCAGTGGGGAGAGCGACATGGGGCATTCCGGGCTGATGGGACAAGCCCGTCATTGTAACGGCTGGTGCAGGCAAGGTTGGATATGAGCACGGTGAAGGGTATGGCCGACATTGCCATCAAAAACGATACGACGTATTACTTTATTCATCGTATCGAAATATGGCGCCATCATGAGCTCGTCACCAAGGCAGGCAACCACCGGACGACGCGAACGCAAGCGTCAGCGCATGGCCTCATATCTGGCGGAAACGGCTTTCGAGCTGTTCGAGGCGCAGGGCTACGACGCCGTGACCATGGAACAGATCGCGGCCGAGGCGGATGTGGCCAAGGCCACCCTGTACCGCTACTTCCCCATGAAGGAGGCTCTGGTCGCGCACCATTTCAAGGAAGACATCGTCCGGGGCATGAGTGACCTGGCCGACGAGCTGACGGCGCAAAAGACCTTCGTGTCGCGCATGCATATGCTGCTGCGCCAGTCCGCCGCCTGGCACGAATCGAAACGGGCCTACATGCCGCATTACCTGCGCTACATCAACAGCCAGGTCGGCATGGGCGACATCCAGCCGGGGCCGGCGACGGCAAGCAGCGTCACCTGGGACATCCTGACCAGGATGTTCCGCGAGGCGCAGCGCAGTGGCGAAGTGCAGAAGACGGTGGCGGCGGAAAAGCTGGCCTGGTCGCTTGAATTCCTGCTGTATGGCGCCGTCACCGGATGGTTGCTCCAGCCGGAGCCGGATCTGGCCGAAGCCTTTCTGTTCGCTTTCGACCTCATGATGCATGGCGTGGGCCCAAAGGCCGGCGCCGCTTGATGTTCACCCCCGGACCGTTCGCGCTGAGCGTAGCCCGCGCAGCGGGCGGAGCCGAAGCGCACTGCGCAAGATCATGGCATACCCGGCATGTCCTTCGACTTCGGCCTGCGGCCTACGCTCAGGACGCACGGGGATTGATGACTGACTCGACCACTACACCCATTCACTCAAGGAACTCTCCCATGCAGCCAGCATCACGCAAGCCGTCGCCCATGCCCGCCCTTATATCTACGGTTCGCGGCATTGCTTTGGGGGTTTCGTATAATGTCCGTTTGATCCTTCCGACTTTGGAGTCAGCATGAGCAAGTTCCGCACCGAACATGACAGCATGGGCGAGCTGGAAGTCCCGGCAGACGCCCTGTGGGGCGCGCAGACGCAGCGCGCCGTGAACAACTTCCCGGTGTCGGGGCTGACCATGCCGCGCGAATTCATCCGTGCGCTGGGGCTGATCAAGGCGGCCGCCGCCGAGGCCAATCTGAAACTCGGCCATCTGACCAAGGCGCGCGCGCAGGCCATCCGCAAAGCCGCCGACAAGGTCGCTTCCGGTGAAATGGATGCCCAGTTTCCGATCGACATTTTCCAGACCGGCTCGGGCACCAGTTCCAACATGAATGCCAACGAGGTCATCGCGCATCTGGCCTCGACGGGGAACAACAAGATCCATCCGAACGACCACGTCAATTACGGGCAGAGCTCCAACGACGTGATCCCGACCGCCATCCACGTCAGCGCCACGCTGATGGCCAGCGAAAAGCTGCTGCCGGCGCTGAAGCACTTCAAGAAGGTCATCGACAAGCGTTCGCGTCAGCTGGCCAAGGTGCCCAAGACCGGGCGCACGCATTTGATGGACGCCATGCCGATCACCTTCGGCCAGGAGTTGTCGGGCTGGTCGGCGCAGGTCGGTTCGGCCATCGAGCGCGTCGAGGATGCACTCAAGCGCATGCGCCGCCTGCCGCTGGGCGGCAGCGCCGTCGGCACCGGCATCAATGCCGATCCCAAGATCGGCCCGGCGGTGGCCATCGAACTCAAGAAGATGACCAAGGTGAAGTTCGAGTCGTCCGACAACTACTTCGAAGGCATTTCCTCGCAGGATGCCGCTGTCGAATTGTCCGGCGCGCTCAAAACCTATGCCGTGTCGCTGATGAAGATCGCCAACGACCTGCGCTGGATGAACTCGGGCCCGCTAGCCGGCCTCGGCGAGATCGAGCTGGAAGCCCTGCAGCCGGGTTCGTCGATCATGCCGGGCAAGGTCAACCCCGTCATTCCCGAGGCCGCCGCCATGGTGGCCGCGCAGGTGATTGGCAACGACGCCACCATCACCGTGGGCGGGCAGGCCGGCAATTTTCAGCTCAACGTGATGCTGCCGGTGATCGCATACAACCTGCTGCAGTCGATCGAGGTGCTGGCCAACGTGTCGGTGCTGATGGCCGACAAGGCCATCGCCAGCTTCAAGGTCAACAAGACCCGCGTCAACGAGGCGCTGACGCGCAACCCGATCCTGGTGACCGCGCTCAACCCGGTCATCGGTTACGAGAAGGG
>DASSTF010000240.1:0-9323 GCA_035708045.1 Rhodanobacteraceae bacterium
GCCGACGAAGTGTTCATGTGCGGCACCGCCGCCGAGATCACGCCCATCCGCTCGGTCGACGGCAAACAGGTCGGCGCGGGCAAGGCCGGGCCGGTGACCCTGCGCATGCAGGAGTTGTTCTTTGGTCTGTTCGACGGCAGGACCGAAGACAAGTACGGTTGGCTTGAAACGCTGTAAGCGGCTCGCGGATTTCGCCATGGTTCGCGAAGCGGGCAGCGCAACGCGCTGCTGAAGTCCCCTTCAGACAGCGGCGGACGGGTGGAGGATCAGGCCCGCAGGGGGCCGGCAGGGATGCCGGCCTTTTTCCGAGGGCCAGGAAGGCCCTTCGGAAAAACCCGGAATCCGGGAGCGCACCCGAAGGGCGCTGTCTGTCGGGGTGGTTTTCTTTTACTCCGGGCTTCCTGCCCTCCGCCCTTCGGGCCGGCTTCGCCGTTCAAACGCGTTCCTGACGCGTTTGTGGTTCGTTTTCTTTTGGCAGCAAAAGAAAATGAACGAGCGCCCGCAGGGCGCGACCCCCGCCGCCAGGCGAAAAAACTCCAACAAAACGCGACACTACCCGCCACAGGCGGCAAAACACTCGTCAACCAGTGCGAACCCCACTGAAGCCAATCCAGATGGCCAAAGCCGCAAACAACAGTGCCGCGGCAATGCGTGTAGCCTTCATTGGCAACTTGTGCGCAAAGCGCGCGCCCAGCCAGACCACTGGAACGTTGGCCAGCAGCATGCCGGTGGTGGTGCCGGAGACAACCTGCCACAACGGGTGATATTGCGCCGCCAGCACCATCGTGGCGACCTGTGTCTTGTCGCCCATTTCGGCCAGGAAGAAGGCGATGATGGTGGCCACGATCACGCCGTGGTGACGGCCGCCCTTGTCGGCCTCGTCGGCATCCACTTTGTCCGGCACCAGTGTCCACAGGGCCATGGCGCCAAGCGACGCCACCACCACCCAGTGCACCACGGTCGGCGTCAGCCAGCGGGCGACGAGTTCGCCGACGAAGCCGGCCAGTGCATGGTTGACGATGGTGGCCAGGAAAATGCCGATGCAGATCGGCCAGGGTTTGCGGTATTTGGCCGCCAGGATCAGCGACAGGAGCTGGGTCTTGTCGCCGATTTCGGCCAACGCCACCACACCGGTGGCAATCAGGAAAGTTTGCAAGTAGGGATCCTCGGGGCCGGAGCAGGACGCAAGTCCACGCGCGTCGTCCGACCCGGGCGATGCGCATGAACCAGCGGTCTTGCCGGACGAAGGGTTTGCACCCGTCGTTTCGCGTGCCATGGCTTTTGGCCAAGTATGTTGACACGCGCCCCGCGCTTGCGCGGTCGGCTACTCCCCGTTGGAGTGGCGACAAGACTAGCGGGACAGGTGTTGCGGGGCAACCTCGAAATCAACCCGTTCTCTGTGTGCAGGAGCTTGCCTGCAAGCGACGGGTTATTCCGCACATGGGGTCATCGCCCGCGGGCAGGCCCCTGAACGGAGCGATGGGGACAAGAGTCAGTACAGAACGCGGGTGCGCAGGGTGCCGGGGATGCCGGCCAATTCTTCCTTCAGCGTCTCGGCTTGCCGGGCGGTTGCGGACACGTCGATCACCACGTAGCCGAGTTGTTCGCTGGTGCGCAGGTACTGGCCGTCGATGTTGACGTCCTCGCGCGAGAACAGTTCGTTGATGCGGCTCATCACGCCCGGTTCGTTGCGGTGGATGTGCAGCAGGCGCTGGCTGCCCTCGTGGCTCGGCAGCGATACCTCGGGGAAATTGACCGCCGACAGGGTCGAGCCGTTGTCGCTGTACTTGATCAGTTTGGAGGATACTTCCAGGCCGATGTTGGTCTGCGCTTCCTGCGTGCTGCCGCCGATGTGCGGGGTGAGAATGACGTTGTCCAGGCGGGTCAGTGGCGATTCCAGCGGGTCGTTGTTGCTCTTCGGTTCGACCGGATAGACGTCCACGGCGGCCCCGGCCAGATGACCGCTTTGCAGGGCTTCGGCCAGGGCGTCGATGTCCACCACCGTGCCGCGTGAGGCGTTGATGAGCACGGCGCCTTTGCGCATCCGGCCGATTTGTTCGGCGCGGATCATGTTGGGCGTGGACGGCGTCAGCGGCACGTGCAGCGTGACGATGTCCGAGCGTGCCAGCAGATCGTCGAGGCTGGCTGCCGGTTGGGCATTGCCCAGGGCCAACTTGGTCTCGATGTCGTGATAGATGACGTGCATGCCGAGCGCTTCGGCCAGCACGCCGACCTGGGTGCCGATGTGGCCGTAGCCGACGATGCCGAGTGTCTTGCCGCGCACTTCGTAACTGCCTTCGGCCGATTTCTGCCATTCGCCGCGATGGCAGGCGAGGTTGCGTTCGGGGATGCGGCGCATCAGCAGAATGGCCTGGGCCAGCACCAGCTCGGCCACGCTGCGGGTGTTGGAGTAGGGTGCGTTGAAGACCGGAATGGCGGCGTCCCGCGCAACGTTCAGATCCACCTGGTTGGTGCCGATGCAGAAACAGCCGATCGCCATCAGCCGACGCGCCGCGCCGAGCACTTCGGCATCCAGATGCGTGCGCGAACGCAGGCCGACGATGTGCGCCTCGGCGATGCGTTCGATCAGCTCGTCGCGCGGCAATGCCTTCTTGTGGTATTCGACGTTGCTGTAACCGGCGGCATGGAACTGCTCGACAGCAGTCTCGCTGACGCCTTCCAGCAGCAGGATGCGGATGTCCTTCTTGGGAAACGAGGTTTTCATGCGGTGTCCGTGTGCGGCGCGGCCAAGGCCGAATATGCCAGAGCGGTCAGACGGCTGGAAATGCAAGCATGGCATGAAACCATGCGGCTTCGTACGGCTACACTGGAACTTTCCACCTTGCCCGTGACCCATGTCCGCCGACCGCATCAACGAGCTGGTTTCGCTGTTGTCCGCCGAGCGCGTGCTCACCACCGCTGCCGATCTCGAACATTACGGTCGCGACTGGACACGCTGGTGGCAACCGGCGCCGCTGGCGGTGGCCTTGCCGGAAAACATCGCCGAGGTGCAGGCGCTGGTGCGTTGGGCCATCCAGCGCAAGGTGGCGATCGTGCCTTCAGGTGGGCGCACCGGATTGTCCGGTGGCGCGGTGGCGGCGCATGGCGAGCTGGTGGTGTCATTCGAACGCATGCATCGCATCGGCGAGTTCGATCCGCTCGACCGCACCTTGACCGTCGAAGCAGGCGCGGTCACCGAAACCGTGCAGCAGGCGGCGCGCGAGCGGGGTCTTTGTTACCCGGTCGATTTCGGCAGCCGCGGCTCCAGCCAGATCGGCGGTAACATCGCCACCAACGCTGGCGGCATCAAGGTGATCCGCTATGGCATGACGCGCGAGTGGGTGGCCGGGCTCAAGGTGGTCGACGGCCGTGGCGAGCTGCTCGACCTCAACCGCGGCCTGGTCAAGAACGCCACCGGCTACGACCTGCGCCACCTCATGATCGGCTCCGAAGGCACCCTGGGCCTGGTGGTCGAGACGACGCTGCGCCTGACCGATGCGCCGCGCAACCTGCAGGTGATGCTGCTGGCCGTGCCGGACATGGCGGCGGTGATGCGTCTGCTGGAGCTGGCGCGCGGCAGGCTGGCCCTGACGGCTTTCGAATTCTTCACCGACAGGGCAATGGACCATGTGCTGACGGAAGGCGGCCAGAGTCCTTTCGAGACCCGCGCGGCATGTTATGTACTGGTCGAATACGAGGGTGTCGGGGATCACGAAAGCGCGGCCATGGCGGTGTTCGAGTCCGGCATGGAGAACGGCTGGTTGAGCGACGGCGTGATGGCGCAAAGCGAAACCCAGGCACAGGCCTTGTGGCGCCTGCGCGAAGGCATCACCGAATCGGTGGCCCGCTACACGCCGTACAAGAACGACGTGTCGGTGCGCGTCTCGCGCGTGCAGGCTTTTCTCTCCGACATGGATGCGTTGTTCGCGTGCGAATATCCTGACATCGAGGTGGTCTGGTTCGGCCATGTCGGCGACGGCAATCTGCACGTCAGCGTGCTCAAGCCGGAAAGCATGGACAAGGCCGCCTTCGAGCATGCCTGCGAGCGGGTCACCGGCATGCTTTGCGACGTGCTGGAAAAACACGGCGGCAGCATTTCCGCCGAGCACGGCGTGGGGCTTTTGAAGAAACCGTATCTTTCGCGCGTGCGTTCGGCAGCGGAAATCGAGCTGATGCGGCAGATGAAGCGCGTGTTCGATCCGCACGGCATCCTCAACCCCGGCAAGCTGCTTTGAGCTGGGCGGGCAGTGCCCGTCCCACGCGGATTCGTTATGCTGTGGGCCGATTTTTGTTGTCCAGGGAATCACCATGTCGAACGATCGCCGCACGCTTTATCCGGAAATCGAGCCCTATGACACCGGCTTCCTCAAAGTGTCAAAATTGCACACGCTGTATTACGAACAGTGCGGCAATCCCAAGGGCAAGCCGGTGGTGTTTCTGCATGGCGGCCCCGGTGGCGGCGTCAACAGCTATTGTCGGCGCTTCTTCGATCCCGACGCCTACCGCATCGTGCTGTTCGACCAACGCGGCTGCGGGCGCTCGACGCCCTATGCGGAGTTGACCGACAACACCACCTGGCATTCGGTGTCCGACATCGAGCGGCTGCGCGAGCATCTCGGCATCGACCAGTGGCAGGTGTTCGGCGGCTCGTGGGGTTCGACGCTGTCGCTGGCCTATGCCGAAACCCATCCGGATCGCGTCACCGAGCTGGTGCTGCGCGGCATTTTCATGCTGCGGCGAAACGAGCTGGAATGGTTCTACCAGAGCGGCGCGGACATGATCTATCCGGACGCCTGGGAAACCTATGTCGACGCCATTCCCGAGGCCGAGCGCGGCGACATGATGAGCGCCTATTACCGCCGCCTGACCAGCGACGACAAGGCCGTGCGCACGGCCGCGGCGCGGGCCTGGTCGGTGTGGGAAGGCTCCACCAGTTTCCTGTTCCAGGATCCCGAGCACATCGCTTCCAGCGGTGAGGATGAATTTGCCGTGGCCTTCGCGCGCATCGAGTGCCACTATTTCGTGCATGGCGGCTTTTTCGAGCATGACGACCAGTTGCTGCGCAACGTCGATCGCATCCGCCATATCCCGACCGTGATCGTGCAGGGCCGCTACGACGTGGTGTGTCCGCTGCGCAGCGCCTGGGATCTGCATCGGGCTTTCCCCGAAGCCGACTTGCGCATCGTCGCCGATGCCGGGCATTCGGCCTTCGAGCCGGGCAACCTGCATGAGTTGATCGAGGCGACCGACCGTTTTCGTTGAGGTCAAAAGTCGGGTGCTGCCCGACCTGCGTGTCGTCAATTCGGGGCTTTGGTACCGAAAATCTTGTCGCCGGCGTCGCCGAGGCCGGGCAGGATGTAGCCGGATGCGTTGAGCTTGTCGTCGATGGAGGCGGTGTAGATTTCGATGTCCGGATGCGCGGCCTCGATGCGCTCCAGGCCCTCGGGCGCGGCGACCAGGAACAGGCCCTTGATGCGCGTGCAGCCGGCGGCCTTGAGCATGTCCACGGTGGCGACCAGGGTGCCGGCGGTGGCCAGCATCGGGTCGACGATCATGGCGATGCGCTCGTGCATGCCGCCGGTGAGTTTTTCGTAGTAGGCGACCGGTTGCAGCGTTTCCTCGTCGCGCTGCAGGCCGACCACGCTGACCTTGGCGGCGGGGATCATGTCGAGCACGCCAGGCAGCATGCCGATGCCGGCGCGCAGGATCGGCACGATGGTGATTTTCTTGCCCTTGATGCGGCTGACCGACACGGGGCCGGCCCAACCCTCGATGATGTTGGGCTCGGTTTCCAGGTCGCGCGTGGCCTCGTAGGTCAGCAGCGAGGCGATTTCGCCGGCCAGTTCGCGGAAATGCTTGGTACTGATGCCGGCCTCGCGCATCAGGCCGAGCTTGTGACGGATCAGCGGATGGTCGACTTCGACGATTTTCATGTGAGCTTGCGGTGTGGCGACACGGCAAGCATACGACACGTGCCACCTGCCGTGACCAGCCTTGCGGAAGGCTGGTCACGGTGAGGCATGCACCGTCAGTGTCGTGGACGCCGCAGTTCGATCACGAACCCGTCATGATCGGACACACCGATGGCCTTGTCCGGGCCGGTGGCGTCGATGGCATCGCGCTGTGTCTGTTCGGGTGGATCGACATCGCCGCGGCCGAACTGGAAGTCGACGAAGTAACGCTGAGCCGTGCGGTCGAGCAGCGCCTGGTCGAGCACTTCCGCCGTCGGCACGTCGCGCGGGTCGAAACCCTGGATGTCGCCCAGATCCGGCGTGAACAGGTACGAGTAGCGGTCGTTCCACGGCACCGTGTCGGTCGCGTTCCACAGGTGCGGCATGACGATGTTGCGATCCAGTTGCATCGCGTTGTCGTCATTGTCGTAGGTGCCGGAGATGATGCCGATGATGTCGGCCCAGCCGTCGGTGAACGGGAAGGCGTTGAAGTCGCCGAGCACGACCAGCGGTGTGCGCCGGTGGCCGGTTTGCAGATCCTGCACCATGTGCGCGATCGACACGGCCTGCTGGAAACGCTTCTGGCGATTGCGCGCGCCCGAATCAGCTTCGTCCACGCCGATGCGCGATTTGGGATGCACCGCCAGCAGGCGGAACGCGAAGCTGTGCGCGCCCAGCTTGCGGCCTTCCAGCAACAGCGGCGGTTCGTCGTGCAGGAAGGCGGTCTTGCCGGTATCCGGGTCGATCCAGGTCTCCTTGCCGCCCAGCTGTTGCACGTCGTACACCAGCACGCGCGAGGAGCGCACGAGGTAGCCCACGTCGATGCCGCTGGGGTCGTGGCCCTCGACAAGATAAGCCTCGTAGTGGGTCGCGTGATCCTGGTTCAGCTGCACCGCCAGGCGCTGCAGAACCTGGAGATTTTCCACCTCTTCCACGGCCACGACGTCGGGCAGTTTGAGCACGTCACCGATGTAGGCCGACAGGCGCGCGAGCTTGGTGGCCAGTTCGGCGGCATCCGGTTCGCCGCGGTCGCCGCAGGTGTAGTACGAGTTGGTGGAGTCGGTGTCGCACAGGCGCAGCACGTTGAGGTTGCCCACGCGCAGCACGTCCGCACCGGGCGACGCCGTCACCGGACGCGGCATGGGATTGGCCTGTGTGATGGTCAGTTGCGTCGGCCACAGCACATAGCTGCCGAAGTCGTAGCCGAGAATGCCGGTGGCGCGGAAGCGGGCGCCGCCGTTGATGCCGGTGCCTTCGGGCACGGCGCCGAAGTGGTCGGCATCCATCTCGAATACCTCGGGATTGCCATCCCACTGCGGTATGCCTTCACGCGGTGGCGTGAGGCCGTACAGCAGGCCCGGCTCGCGCAGCGAACGCTCGCCGCCGGCGCTGGCGTACAGCTCGGCGTAGGGCGTGCCGCTGAAGCTCAGGTTGCCGCTGTCGGCGATGCCGTCGGCCACGCGCACGCGCATGCCCTCGAAGCATTCGAAGTTGGTCGCGCCGCAGGACAGGTGCGCCGGATCGTGCGACGGCGTGTCATGGTCGAAGACGACCGCACGCGGCAGGCGTTCGTCGTGAGCGTTGATGCTCACCGTGGCCTGTTCCAGCTCGGTCATGTCGTAGTACTCGGCGACGCGGGCGCGGACGTCCACGCTGTCGCCGATGGCCACGGTCGGCTGGCTGCCGGTGTAGACGTACACGCCGTTGGACGTCAGCCGGCTACGGTCGGCGCGGCGATCCGGCGTCTGCATGAAGAAGCCCTGCGGGCCGACGGCGGTGACGACGTTGTCGCGCGTCATGACCGGCTGGCCGATGTAGGGCGAGCTCGCGCCGTCGCCCTGGATCCGCCAGATTTCCAGCAGCGCGGCATCATCGTTGAGAATGCCTCCGACAGCTTCGCCGTCGCCGATGGCGAGGCCGGTCGAAGGCTGGTCGATGTCGAGGAAAAAGTCTTCGTCGGGTTCGACGGCGGTGTCGCCGTAGACCGTGACGGACACCGTGGCGGACGTGGCGCCCGGCGCAAACGAAACCGTGGTGTCCAGCGCGGCGTAATCGTGATCGGCCACGGTGGCGGTGTCGTCCCGCGTCTGCACGTGCACGCTGGCGCCCGCCGCCGGTGCCGGCTCGGTCAGCGTCAGGGTGAAGGTGAGCAGGGTGCTGCCGCTGTCGCCTTCGTTGATGGCGGCGTCGGCCACCGAAACGCGGAAGCCCACATCCGTGCACGGGCTGTGGCTGTCATGCGGATCGGAAGGCGAAACCACGCTGAAATCGGCGGCGTTGTCGTCGGTGTCCTGCACCGTTCCGCTGGCGTCGATGTGACGCTGGTAGGCGCGGTCGGCGTTGCTCGAGCCCAGCGAATCCAGACGTGTGCCTTCGCCGTAGGCCGAGCCGCTGGAAAGACCGACCTGATCGACGATGTTGCCATTGGCATCCAGCAGAGCCGCGCCGCCGGTGTCGGTGATGCCGGTCCGGTAGCTGACGTCGCCGGGCACGCTGCCGGAGTAGCCGTTGCTGGCCGTGTTGATCAGCAGCAGATAACAGCCGGGCGCGATCGTGGTCCCGGACGGCAGCGTGGCGCGTGTGCCGACGGTGCCCGAAGCGTTTGACGCATTCAGGCGATAACCGCCGACATCCACGGGCGCCGCGCCGCCATTGTGCAGCTCGACGAACTCGTCGTTGCCGCCGGACGGCCCGCGCACGCGGAATTGGCTGATGGTGAGGTCGGAAGCTGCTGCCGGCAGGGCGACAAGAAACAGCACACAGGCAGCGCACAGGCTGCGGCACATCGTCTTCATCGCGCATATCCCCATATCGCGGATGGATCCCCCGCAAACAAGATAGCACCCGGATGAAGACAATTTCGTGAAACCGGGCGCGATGATGGATCGGAGCAGCAGGCTGGACCAAGGCCATTCCATGAAAAAGGGCGCGTCCGCAAAACGGACGCGCCCTTTTTCATGGCGTAATGAGCTTGTGGATGAGCGTTACGCGGCCTTCGACTCGCTCTGGCGCGGGCCTTCCAGCAATGCCTTGCGCACGTGGCCGACGATCAGGTCGACTTCGGCGCTGGTGACGTTGAAGTGCGGCGTGAAGCGCAGCGAATTGGCGCCGCCGTGGATGACGCCGATGCCGTTCTCGCGCATGTATTCCTCGGTGGAGTTGGCGCCGTAGCACTTGAACTGCGGGGCCAGCTCGCAGGAGAACAGCAGGCCGGTACCCTGCACCTTGGTGATCAGGCCGTCCAGTTCGTCCTTGAGCGCGTTGAGCTTGTCCACGAACTCCTTGCCGCGCATGCCGATGTTGTCGCGCACGCTGTCGCTGAGTTCGCCCAGCGTGGCGCAGGCCACGTCCAGGGCGCGCGGGTTGGCGGTC
>DASSTF010000241.1:0-3173 GCA_035708045.1 Rhodanobacteraceae bacterium
GACCGTCACGCACGTCCGGTAGGGCGCGTCCCACGATCACGCTCATGGCGTAATCGAGGTAGCTTTGACGCATTTCGTCTTCGATGTTGACGCGTATGACTTCTTTGGCCAGTTCTGCCATCTGGACAATCCTTGAGCAAACCAACGGGAACCCCGGCAACCACAATCATGGTCACCTGCGAGCCTTTCGACACAACCGCTCAAGTATACCACAGAGCCTCTGCAAAAGCTCTTATTTTGTTGTGCAAAAACAGGGGCTTATGCGACTTTTTCGCCAGCCATGAAAACGCCTGCCCAAGCGCTGCAATTTCAGCCCGCGGGGAACAAGGCGCGCATGCCTTCCGCAGTCGGCGCATGCACCACGCCGCGCTCGGTGACGATGGCGTCGATCAGCTCGGCGGGAACCACGTCGAAGACCGGATTCCATGCATCGGCGTCCTCCACCACCGTGCGCGAACCGACGTATTGCATCAATTCGTCCGGGCTGCGCAACTCGATGTCGATGGCGTTTCCATCCGGCGTGGCCATGTCGACGGTGGAGGACGGGGCCACCACCATGAACTTCACCCCGTGATGGCGCGCGGCAATGGCCAGCTGATAGCTGCCGATCTTGTTGGCGGTATCGCCGTTGGCGGCAATGCGATCGGCGCCGATGACGACCCACTGTACCTGCCCGCTTTTCATCAGGTGCGCCGCCGCCGAATCGGCAATCAACCTGGCCGGTATGCCGTCGCGCACCAGTTCCCACATGGTCAGCCGCGCGCCTTGGAGCCAGGGACGCGTCTCTCCGGCAAACACGCGGGCAATACGGCCCTGCCGGTAGCCGGTACGGATCACACCGAGCGCGGTGCCGAAGCCCGCCGTGGCGAGGGAGCCGGTATTGCAATGCGTGAGCACGCCGCTGCCGGGCGCGATCAGCGCCGCGCCGAGTTCGCCCATGCGGTGATTGGCGGCCAGATCTTCATCCTGGATGGCCTGCGCCTCGCGTTCGAGGGCGTCGGCACCGGCATCGGCATGACGCGTCATGCGATCCAGCGCCCACATCAAGTTGACCGCCGTCGGTCGCGCTGCCCGCAGGCGCGCCAGCACCTCCGGCAAGACAAGTCCTTCACGCGTGGCCAGCACCACGGCCCATGCCGCCGCGATGCCGATGGCCGGGGCGCCGCGTACGGCCAAGTCACGGATCGCCGTCTCGACATCGTCGGGATGGCGACAGTCCAACCAGACTTCCTCGTCCGGCAAGCGGCGCTGGTCGAGCAGGCGCAGATGGTCGCCGCGCCATTGCACGGCGCGAATGTTGTCGTGGGTGTCGAGATGGTTTTCCATTGGGGCATTATCGCGTGGCGCTTTGCGCGTGAAAACCTGTGTAGGAGCCTGCCTGCAGGCGATGGCAAGATTATTCGGCACACCACCATTGATCGCCTGCAGGCAGGCTCCTACACCCCTCGGGTGCAGGGCGGTTCGTGGTCGGCAAGCGTCACTTGCTGGCAAAATGGCGGGATGCCAAAAGATAAATCATCGCATCGCCTGACCGCCCTGCTCGGCCTGTGGCCCTTTCTCAAGCCGCACAAATGGCTGGCGCTGGGTTGGCTGGTGTTCCTCGGGTTGTCATCCTCCGCCTCGCTGATCTTGCCGGTGGCGGTTCGGCACATGATCGACCACGGCTTTTCGGGCACCAACCCCACCGTCATCAACCATACCTTCATGGCGCTGTTCGCCGTGACGCTGATATTGGCGCTTGCCACGGCGGCGCGCTTTTTCTGCATCACGTTGCTGGGCGAGCGGTCGCTGGCTTCGCTGCGGCGGGCGCTGTACGACCATCTGATGAAGCTCGATGTCGGCTTTTTCGAAAAGTCCCGTGTGGGGGAGCTGATTTCCCGCCTTGGCACCGACACCGAACTGGTGCAGACGCTGGTCGGCTCGGGCATCTCCATGGCACTGCGTGCCGTGGTGATGCTGCTGGGCGCGACGGCGCTGATGATCTGGACGAGTCCGCGTCTGGCCGGTTTGACGGCGCTGGTCATTCCTGCCGTGATGATTCCGTTGCTGCTGCTCGGCAAGCGCGTACAACGGCTGTCGCGCCACAGCCAGGATCGATTGGCCGACGCCGCCGCCATCGCCAACGAAACCTTGAACGCGTCCACGACGATCAAGGCCTATGCGCGCGAGCAGGTGGAAAGCCGGCGCTACGGCGAAGCCATCCGCGAAGCGCTGGCGACGGCCCGACGCCGCATTGGCATGCGCGCCGGACTGACAGCGGCCATCATGTCGCTGGTCTTCGGCTCCATCATCCTGGTGCTTTGGGCGGGCGCCCGCGATGTGCTGGCCGGCAGGATGGATGTCGGCGTGCTGGCGCAGTTCGTGATGTACGCGGTATTCGCCGCCGGATCCGTCGGCACCATCAGCGGCGTGTTCGGCATGGTACTGCGCGCTGCCGGTGCCATGGAACGCATCAGCGAGCTGTTTGCCGAACAGCCCGGCATCGCCTCGCCCGCCGTACCCGCATCCCTGCCCGATCCGGTGCGTGGAGCCATCCGCTTCGAAAGCGTCGATTTCCATTATCCGACCCGACCGGACACGGCAGCCCTGGTGGATTTCGACCTGACCATCCGGCCCGGCGAAACCGTCGCCCTGGTCGGCCCCTCGGGAGCCGGCAAGAGCACGGTGTTCAACCTGCTGCTCCGGTTCTACGACCCGCAGCAGGGGCGCATCACCCTGGACGGCGTGAATCTGCGCCAGCTGGCCTTGCCCGCCTTGCGCGAAGCCATGGCCCTGGTGCCGCAGGAAACCGTGATCTTTGCCGGCAGCGCCGCCGACAACATCCGTTTTGGCGCTACCGAGGCCGATGACGAGGAAGTACGCGAAGCCGCCATCGCCGCCGAGGCCGACACCTTCATCCGCGCGCTCGCCGACGGCTACGGTGCCGAACTGGGCGAACGCGGCGTACGGCTGTCGGGCGGCCAGCGCCAGCGCATCGCCATTGCCCGTGCCATCCTGCACGACGCGCCGCTGTTGCTGCTGGACGAAGCCACCTCGGCACTGGACGCCCAATCGGAAGCCGCCATCCAGCAGGCGCTGGCCCGCCTGGAACATGGCCGCACCACCCTCGTCATCGCCCACCGCCTGGCCACCGTGCAACGCGCCGACCGCATCGTGGTGATGGATCAGGGGCG
>DASSTF010000242.1:0-13095 GCA_035708045.1 Rhodanobacteraceae bacterium
TGCGTCATGTCGAAGTTGCCTGAATCATATGGCGCTTGCTTGGCATCCACTGTTCCCAAACCGTTCGCGCTGAGCCCTTCGACAGACTCAGGATGCACTGCGCCCGCGCAGCGGGCGCTCGCGGGGAGAGTCCATGGATGGACTCGGCTTTGAGGAGCTAGGAAGTCGAAGCGCATTGGGCGCAGTTGCGACATGTCCTTCGACTTCGGCCTGCGGCCGTAGCCTGTCCTGAGCCTGACGAAGGGCTCAGGACGAACGGGTATAAGTGGATGTTTTTTACGCTGCCACCCAATCACCCAGGGCATCCAGTGCTGTCGACAGGTCAGGCATTCCGGCCTTCATGGCGTCGAGATTGCTTGCCCGACCCTCGCGTTCCATGCTGGCCGCAGACAGATGTATGTCGCGTGCGCCGATCAGGGCGGCCGCACCCTTGATGCGATGCGCCTCGCGAACCGCCCTGGAGAGGTCGTTTGCAAACAATGCCGATTGCAGATTCGCCAGGTCCTTGCGCGCGCTGGCAAGAAAATCGCTCAGCATGTTGCAGGCCAGGGTCATGTCGTCGCCTGCGATTTCGCGCAGCGTATCGAGGTCGACCGGGGCGTCGGAAGCATCGGTCGCGGCGACCGGAGTTTCCACGCCATCTGTAACGACGGGTGCTTCCACAGTTTGATCGTCTTGCGTGGGAGGCGCGGGAAATACCACATGCGGCAACCAGCGCCGCAAGGTCGTCGACAGTTGCGGTATGTGCAACGGCTTGCCGAGGAAGGCATCCATGCCCTGTGCCAGGCAATGCTCCGGCTCGCCCTTGCTGACGTTGGCGGTGATCGCCACGATGGGCGTGCGCGGCAAATGATCGGCAAGCTCGGCTTTGCGGATGGCGGCGGTCAGTTGATAGCCGTCCATTCGCGGCATGTGGATGTCGGTCAGCACCAGCGCGTAATCGCCTGATCGCCAGCGCCGCAGGCCTTCCTCGCCGTCGGCGGCGGTTTCGCAGGCAAATCCGGCACGAGCGAGCTGTCTCGTGAGCACTTCACGGTTGGTGGAATGGTCGTCCACCACCAGCACAAGGCTTTTCTCGAGGCGGGCTTCTTCGAGGCTTGGCAATGGCCGCGTCGGAAAATCCTTGCGCGAAGGCGCCGGACGATCGGCTTCGATCCGGCTCGGGTCGCCCCGGGCCAGCAGCAGCACCAGGCTGAAAGTGCTTCCGACGCCCGGTTTGCTGGTCAGCTCGATGGTGCCTCCCATCAATCCCGCCAGTTGCCGGCATATGGCCAGCCCGAGACCGGTGCCGCCAAACCGGCGCGCCGTGCCATTGTCGCCTTGCGAAAACGGCTGGAACAGAAGCTCGCGCTGTTCCTCGCTGATGCCGATGCCGGTGTCGCGCACGCGTATCGCAATGCGTTCACGATCATCATCCTGGGTGACGAGGCGCTCGACGCGCACGGTGATGCCGCCGGTGCGGGTGAACTTCAGTGCGTTGGAAAGAAAGTTGGAAAGGATCTGGCGCAACCGCAACGGATCGGCGATGTAGGCGGGCGCCAGGTGGTTGTCCATCACCAGTTTCAGCGTCAGTCCCCGGCTGGAAGCGGTGCCGAGGAAGTTGTGCGTGGTGTGCTCGACCAGCCGGCGAAGGTCGATGTCATGCATGGCCAGTTCCATGCGACCGGCTTCGATCTTGGAGAAATCGAGGATGTCGCCAATGATCTGCAGCAGGCTTTGCGCCGATTTCTGCACGATTGCGACGCTGCGACGCTGTTCGGCATCCAGCGAGGTGTGCTCCAGCAGTTCCAGCATGCCGGTGATGCCGATCATGGGAGTGCGGATCTCGTGGCTCATGGCGGCAAGGAAGGCGCTCTTGGCGCGGCTGGCGTCCTGCGCATGCGCCTCGCTCGCCTGCAGCGCGACATTCTTGCGCTTGACCTCCTCGCGCATGGCCAGAAACCCCTCGACCACTTCGCGCGGCTCGCCTTTCACGGGCGCTCCAGGCGACATGTCGTAATCGCCTGCGCGCATGCCCTTGGCCATCCGCACCAGCTGTTCGATGCCGCTATAGACGTTGCGCAGCACCCGGTTGCCGGCAATCAGCACGATCAGCAGCGCCCCGAACGAGAGCGCGATGCGCCAGTAGTTCAAGCGTTGCGTTTGCGCCTGGTCGTGCTGAAGCTGCGTCTGCGCGTCCAGGATCTTGAGGTCCGTGAGCAGGCCCAGGTTGTTCAACAGCGGATCCAGCGCCGGAAACAACTGCGTGTCGGCGAAGTGGCCGACGCCCTGGATGCTGCGCGCCACGAGCTGCCCGCGCAACGCCAGGACTGCCGCATCGGCGGGTACGCGCGCCTTGTCGATGGCCACGAGCAGATCGTGCTGCCTGGGAGGCATGGTCTCGGCATGCAATGCCGCGAAGGCCTGATCCATCTGCTTGCGTGTCTGGTCGATCCTGGAGATGCCTTCACCGAAGGTCATCAGGCCGTTGCGCACCTTGAAGGTCACGCCGATGACGGTGATGCCGTAGGCGTCGGTCAGGGTCTTGACCGCAGTCTGTCCGCCCAGGGCATTGTCGTAAAGCTGGTTCAGCGTGATCTCGTGCCGGTGTTGATAAATTGCATCCAGCGCCAGTACGCCGCCGGCTGCCACCAGCATGACGCCGAACAGCAGAAGGAGCTGACGGCGGACAGTCCAGAAGCTGCGGTTCATGGGTGCAGACGCCGCCATTTCTCGATCGCCGCGGGAAGTTGCGCGCCGGGCACCGCCATGCTGATCAATTCTCCCTGCGCGCGGGTGCAGCCGAGTTCGGCGAGCATTTGCCATTCCTCGACATTGCCGACGCCCTCGGCCACCGTGGTCAGGCTCAGCTTGTGGCCCAGTTCGATGCTGGTTTCGACCACGGCGCGGCTGCGCGCATCCTTGGCGGCGTTGTTGATGAATCCCCGGTCGATCTTGAGTTCGGTCACCGGAAGCTGCGCCAGTTGCGACAGCGACGACCAGCCGGTGCCGAAATCGTCCACCGCGAGTCCGAAACCCTTGAGGCGCAGCCGTGCCAGCACGTTCAGCACCTTGGTCGATTCCTTCATCATGGCCGATTCGGTGATTTCCAGCGTGATCCCGCGCGGGTCCACGCCCGCCGACTGGGCGATGGCCTGATAACGGTCGGCGACAGTCGTGTCATCGAGATTGTGCATCGACACGTTGACCGACATGTCGACGTGGATACCCTGGTCGTGCCAGCGTTTCTGCCACGCGCAGGCCTGGCCGAGGATGCTTTCGGTCAGGGCGTAGATCAGGTCGCGCCGCTCCAGTTCGAGGATGAAACGGGTCGGCGAAATCTGGCGTCCATCCAGGTTCCAGCGGGCCAGGGCTTCGGTTCCGGTGACGAATCCGCTGTCGATGGCGACCTGCGGCTGAAACCAGGCCTCGAAGGCATCGTTGGCCAGCGCTTCCGCCAGCAGGCCCTCGTCGATGTCCGGATGCAGATCCTCGTCGTCCATGGGGTCGGACGTGAAGTACAGATCCAGTGCTTCCGTGAGTTTGGCGCGCGTCAGGGGTTTCTCGACCGTGCCGAGTACGCGCATGCCCGAGGCGCGCGCCATGATGCGAACCGTATTCAGCAAGGCCGGATCGAGCGCCGTCAGCACGATCACCGCATTGGCCAGCCCGTCGCGCGCGACGCGACCGATGAACTCGATGCCGTCCATGTGCGGCAGGTCGAGATCGACCAGGATCACGTCCGCCGTCTGTTGCTGCTCGCCCAGCACGGTCAGGGCGCTGCGTCCGTCGGCGGCCTCCAGTGTCGTACCCACCCCCAGCTGTTTGGCCAGCCGCAGGGCAACATGGCGCTGGAAGTCGTGGTCTTCGACAACCAGTACCGACAGTTGCGCAAACCTGGTTTGCATACCCAGCCCCCTGATGATCCATCAGCCCTCGATCCGAGTCTAGCACTCGCCGGTGCGGGGTTGTCGCACAGGCCGATGGATCGCGCGGAAACCCCGGTTCACAAGAGGTTGGTCTATGCGGCGAACCGGTCGGTTTGTTAAAATCACGTCCTTTGTGCAGTCATATCACCATCATGATCGAGACCAATCCGATCCATGCGCAAATCGCGGACCTGACGGCCCGCGTGGACGCGCTCCGGGGGTTTCTTTGACTATCCAGCCAAGCAGGAACGGTTGGAAGAAGTCACCCGCGAACTGGAAAACCCCGACATCTGGAACGACCCGGCCCGCGCCCAGGATCTGGGCCGCGAGCGCGCGCGCCTGGATACCGTCGTCAACGGCATCAGCCGCCTGAGCCAGGGCCTTGCCGATGCCGGCGAACTTCTGGAGATGGCCAAGGCCGACGACGACGAAAGCACCATCCAGTCAGTGATCGACGACGTGGCCGGCCTGCAGTCCGAGGTCGACAAGCTGGAATTCCAGCGCATGTTCTCGGGCGAAATGGATGCCAGCAACGCCTTCGTCGACATCCAGGCCGGTGCCGGCGGCACCGAGGCGCAGGACTGGGCCGAAATGCTGCTGCGCATGTACCTGCGCTGGTGCGAACACCGCGGCTGGAAAACCGAGATGATGGAAGTGTCGGCAGGCGATGTGGCCGGCATCAAGTCCGCCACGTTCCGTGTCGAGGGCGACTACGCCTACGGCTGGCTTAAAACAGAAATCGGCGTGCACCGCCTGGTGCGCAAAAGCCCGTTCGATTCGGACAATCGCCGCCACACCAGCTTCACCTCGGTGTTCGTTTCGCCCGAAGTCGACGACAATATCGAAATCGACATCAATCCTGCCGACATCAAAATGGACGTCTATCGTTCGTCCGGCGCCGGCGGCCAGCACGTCAACAAGACCGAATCGGCGGTGCGCCTGCATCACGAGCCGTCCGGCGTGGTCGTGGCCTGCCAGACCGAACGCAGCCAGCACGCCAACCGCGACCGCGCCATGAAAATGCTCGCGGCCAAGCTGTACGAGCTGGAAGTACAGAAGCGCAACGCCGAAAAAGACGCGCTGGAAGCCACCAAATCCGACATCGGCTGGGGCAGCCAGATCCGCAACTACGTCCTCGACCAGAGCCGCATCAAGGATTTGCGCACGGGCATCGAACGCACCGATACCCAAAAGGTGCTCGATGGCGATCTGGATGGATTCATCGAAGGCAGTCTCAAGGCGGGACTCGAGGCCGGTTCCAAACGCGCGGATGCGTAATTTGAGAGGGACGAGGGGCGAGGGATGAGTAGCGAGGGCGCCGTCGTGAGATCTTATCGTGATTTGCTGGCTTGGCAAAAAGCGGTAATGCTGGTGGAGCAGGTATACAGGGCAACCGTGTGTTTGCCGCCGGATGAACGTTACGGTTTGACCTCACAACTGCGCAGGGCAGCTGTCTCGATTCCTTCCAACATTGCCGAAGGACACGGGAGAGAAACCACCAGGGAATTTACCCGTTTCATTTCCATTGCCAGAGGCTCTCTCGCCGAACTGGAAACCCAACTTGAAATTGCCTTGCGCCTGAACATGATCACTCACACAGATTCACAACCGATCATCGATACTTGCGACGAATTGGGCCGTATCCTGCGTGGTTTGCGAAAATCCCTGGACAACAAGCTCGCCACAGCACATCACTGAGCGCCCTCGCTACTCGCCCCTCGCCACTCATCCCTTACCCACCAGACCGCCATGCCCGAACAGACCCAAGAACCCGCCTCGACTGCAGCCCCCGACGAGAACCGCTTGATCGCCGAGCGGCGCGAAAAACTGACGGCCATGCGCGGGCAGGGCGTGGCGTTTCCCAACGATTTTCGTCCCGATGCTTTCACGGGTGATTTGCAGGCCGAGTTCGAAGGCAAGGAAGCGGCTGACGTCGAGGCTGCCGCGAAGTACGTCAAAGTCGCCGGCCGCATCGTGCTCAAGCGCGTGCAGGGCAAGGTCAGTTTCGTGCAGTTGCAAGACATGACCGGGCGCATCCAGTTGTTCGTTCGCAAGGACAATCTGGAAGAGGGCGTTTACGACGCTTTCAAGGGCTGGGACGTGGGCGACATCGTCGGCGCCGAAGGCACGTTGATGCGTACCCGTACCGGCGAGCTGTCGATCAAGGTCGACGCCTTGCGTCTGCTGACCAAGTCGTTGCGTCCGTTGCCGGACAAGTTTCATGGCCTGGCGGATGTCGAGCGTCGTTACCGCCAGCGCTACGTCGACCTGATCGTCACTGCTGAAGCGCGCGCCGCCTTCCAGTTGCGCTCGCGCGCCATCGGCCGTATCCGCCAATGGCTGGAGGCCGAGCCGCGCCGCTTCATGGAAGTGGAAACGCCGATGATGCACGTCATTCCCGGCGGCGCCACGGCGCGTCCGTTCATTACCCACCACAATGCGCTGGACATGGATCTGTATCTGCGCGTCGCACCCGAGCTTTACTTGAAGCGCCTGGTCGTCGGCGGCTTCGACCGCATCTACGAGATCAACCGCAATTTCCGCAACGAGGGCGTGTCCACGCGGCACAATCCCGAGTTCACCATGCTGGAGTTGTACCAGGCCTACGCCAGCTATCACGAGATCATGGATCTCACCGAAGGCATGATCCGCGACGTCGCCGCCAACGTGGTCGGCAGCACCGAGCTGACCTGGGAAGACCACACCATCGACGTGGGCGCCCCCTTCAAGCGCTGGCGCATGGAAGACGCGGTGCTCGAACACAACCCGGAGATCAAGCGCGAGGAATTGCGCGATCGCGAGGCCATGGCCGCGCACGCCAGACGTCTGGGCGTCCAGGTCAAGGCGTCGATGGGGTGGGGCAAGCTGCTGCTGGAAATCTTCGAGGCCACCGTCGAAGGCACGCTGATCCAGCCGACCTTCATCACCCAGCACCCGCTGGAAGTCTCGCCGCTGGCCCGTCGCAACGATGCCGATCCAGAGATGACCGATCGCTTCGAACTGTTCGTGGGCGGCAGGGAACTCGCCAACGGCTTCTCCGAACTCAACGACCCCGAGGACCAGGCCGCACGCTTCCGCGCCCAGGTCGAGGCCAAGGATTCGGGCGACGACGAAGCCATGCATTACGACGCCGATTACATCGCCGCGCTGGAAATCGGCCTGCCGCCGACCGGCGGCCTCGGCGTCGGCATCGACCGCCTGGTCATGCTGCTGGCCAACGCTTCGTCGATCCGCGACGTGCTGCTGTTTCCGTACATGAGGCCGCAAGCTTGAAAGAATCACGATCAGGATGCCGTATAACTCCAGCGCTAGCAGATAGAAATGGAAGCCAAGGAATTGACAGCAGAGCGTAAACTCCGCGCCATCGCAGTAGATGGAAGTGAGTTTGAGATCCGCTTGGCCATTGGCAAACCTTACTCAATCTCCAATGATGAGTGGGCATGCCCGGCATGGCTGGATGGTCTTCATGACAACCTCCACGGCCCGCATGGTGTGGATTCATGGCAGGCACTGCAGCTTGCTTATGCACTTATCGCACAATTGCTGGGCTACTTCATCCAGGATGGTGGACGGCTTTATTGGCTAGAGGGTGGTGAGCCAGTGCTTTTGCAAGAGCTTATGCCCAAAATGCCCGCCTGCTGACAAGTTATTCAAGCCCGGGATAGTTACTACGGCTCAGTGGACGCTTCGAGCCAACCACTCGGCAGTGATGCACAAGTCGCGCCGGTTGAGTCCAGCGTTGAAACCCTCCCGAATTGACTTGCGTCATGCCATTTGCATTGGTATGCCCTACCATGTAGCCAGCCAAGCACGGGAGTACTGCGTATGTCTCGTTCTCCAGACCGCGAGAATCACTCCGGAACCTGGCCGGCGATCGCCAGTGCGGCGTTGCGGGTTGCTTTCGGCCTGATCTGGGTGGTGAACGCCGCCTTCACCTGGACGTCCGGATTTGCCGCGCACTATGTCGGTTACCTGCACAATGCCGCGCAGGGGCAGCCTGACTGGTCGTCCTGGTGGTTCGATTTCTGGATCGCGCTGGTCACGCCGCACGCCGGGCTGTTCATCTGGCTGACGCGCATCATTGAAACCTTGCTTGCGCTCACCTTGTTGCTGGGCATCGGGCGCAGAACGGTGTATCTGGCAGGTGCATTGTTCAGTCTGCTGGTCTGGAGCACGGCTGAAGGCTTCGGTGGCCCCTACGCGGTGGGTGCGGCCAACATGGGCGCCGGCATCGTCTATGTGCTGGTCTTCATCGCGCTGATCGTCATCAACAGTCGTACCCACGGCAGTCCCTACAGCGTCGATTACTACCTCGAAAGGCGTTGGCCCGGCTGGCGGCGCATTGCCGAATGGCGCTCCGATGCGCTTCCGGCCGAAATCCATCCGGTGTCGTGGCGCGTGCAGGCTCCGGTGCTGCTGGGCATCGCCTTGCTGGTGTTCTTCCTGGCCGCCGGGTTGCACAGCAGCCTGCACGTCAAATCGCCGTCGCCTGCTGCCGCGGCGGCAGCGGTGTCGCCGCTGTCTCTCGCATCGAGCAAACCGGTTCCCAAGGCCCGCGATGCGCGTCTGCCGCCGATCGAGCCCGGTGACAGCGTGGACGTGCACATCGTCGCCACCGACGAGACGGTGGCGATCGCCAGTGGCGTGCAATACAAGGCCTGGACGTTCGGCGGCATGGTGCCCGGCCCCGTCATCCATGTCCGCCAGGGGCAGACGGTCAATGTGACCTTCACCAATCACGGCATGATGCAGCACTCGATCGATTTCCATGCCGCCGTGACGCCGCCGAACCTGCATTACAAGGACATCATGCCGGGTGAGACCCTCAAGTTTTCGTTTGTCGCCAACACGCCGGGCGCTTTCCTTTACCACTGCGGTACTGCACCGGTGCTGTTGCATATCGGCAATGGCATGTACGGCGCGTTGATCGTGGACCCGGCCACGCCGTTGCCACCGGCCGAGGAAAGCTACGTGCTGGTGCAGGGCGAGTGGTATACCCAGCAGGTGCAGGGAGCGTTGATGGCCGGCGATTATCAGAAGATGCTTGAGGAGCGGCCCGACGAAGTGGTCTTCAACGGCGTGGCGTTTCAGTACAAGGATCATCCGCTGCCGGTCACGGCGGGCAAGCGCGTGCGCCTGTATCTGGTGAATGCCGGCCCGGATCTGTGGTCGTCGTTCCACGTGATCGGGGCGATTTTCGACAAGGTGTATCCGGGCGGCGATCCCGCCCAGGCGGTCAGCGGCGTGTCGACGTATTCCGTCGGGCCGGGTGCCGGGGCCGTATTCGATCTGGTGGTTCCCGAGCCCGGCGAATATGCCTTCGTGGATCATGACATGGCGCATGCCGTCATCGGCGCGCAGGGCATCCTCGATGTACGCGAGGAAGGGGCTCCGCGCGAGGAAAAGGCCATGCCGGCAGCGGCCGAAACCGCCGAGCCACCGGCGGCCCCCGTAGAGAAACCTGCGCCGGTTGCGCCGAGCGGGCCATACAAGTTCGATCCGGCCAGGGGCGCCTCCCTTTATGCGGCGAATTGCGCAGCCTGTCACCAGGCCACCGGCACGGGTCTGCCGGGAGCTTTCCCGCCACTGAAGGGCAACCCTGCCGTCCTGGATCCCGACGCGACGAAGCAGATCCAGGTGGTTCTGCACGGGCTGCATGGCGAAAGCATCGACGGCACCATGTATCCGACGGTCATGCCGCCTTTCGGCGCTTCGCTGAATGATTTCGAGGTTGCCGACATCATCAATCATGAACGCTCGTCGTGGGGCAACCAGGGCAAGCCGGTCACGGCCGATCAGGTCAAGGCCGTGCGGGCGAAATCGCCGGGGCACTGAGTCATGCATGCCGAGAACGGCTAGCCGCCGAGCCGGGAAATCCGGGGCGGGAGCGGCAAACAGCCGCTTCCCCGGTGCAGTACGTGCGACGAGTCTGTAGAATGAGGCTTTACCAGCTCGGGCTTTGTTCATGACTCCCCTGATTTTCGTCACCGGCGGCGTGGTGTCCTCCCTTGGCAAGGGCATCGCGGCTTCTTCGCTGGCAGCGCTTCTGGAAGCGCGTGGCCTGGATGTCACGCTGATGAAGCTCGATCCCTATATCAACGTCGACCCGGGCACGATGAGCCCGTTCCAGCACGGCGAGGTGTACGTCACCGACGATGGCGCGGAAACCGATCTCGACCTCGGCCACTACGAGCGCTTCGTGCGTACGCGGCTGTCGGGCCGGCATTCCATCACCACCGGCAAGATTTACGAGTCGGTCATCCGCAAGGAGCGTCGCGGCGACTATCTCGGCGCGACGGTGCAGGTCATTCCGCACATCACCGACGAGATCAAGCATTGCGTGTACGAGGCCACGCGTGGCCACGACGTGGCGCTGGTGGAAATCGGCGGCACCGTCGGCGACATCGAGTCGCTGCCGTTCCTCGAAGCCATCCGCCAGCTGCGCAGCGAACACGGCCCGGACAAGTGCCTGTTCATGCATCTCACCCTGGTGCCGTTCATCAAGGCTGCCGGCGAAATCAAGACCAAGCCGACCCAGCATTCGGTGAAGGAACTGCGCTCGATCGGCATCCAGCCGGACGTGCTGGTGTGCCGCAGCGAACAGCCGCTGCCGGACGCCGAACGCCGCAAGATCGCCTTGTTCACCAACGTTTCCGAGCAGGCCGTCATCAGCGCGGCGGACGTGGACGTGATCTACAAACTGCCGTTGTCCCTGCAGGAGCAGGGGCTGGACGACATCGTGGTCAAGCGTCTTGGCCTGGATGCGCGTCCGGTGGCCGATCTGGGGGAGTGGAAGCAGGTGATCGATGCCGTGGAACACCCGCAGGACGAAATCACCATCGCCATCGTCGGCAAGTACGTCGAACACAAGGACGCCTACAAATCCCTGGGCGAAGCACTGCGCCATGGCGGCATCAAGCAGAAGACGCGGGTGGTGCTGAAGTGGCTCGATTCGGAGCAGATCGAAATCGCCGGCGCCGACCAGTTGCTGTCCGATGTGGACGCCATTCTGGTGCCCGGCGGCTTCGGCAAGCGCGGCTTCGAGGGCAAGGTGCAGGCGGCGCAGTACGCGCGCGAGCACCGCGTTCCGTATTTCGGCATCTGTTACGGCATGCATGCGGCCGTGGTGGATTTTGCCCGCCACATGGCGGGCCTGGCCGGCGCCGATTCCACGGAAAACAATCGCCATGCCGAGGAGCCGGTGATTGCCTTGGTCACCGAATGGACCACCGCCAGCGGTGAAGTGGAGCAGCGTGACGAAAATTCCGATCTGGGCGGCACCATGCGTCTGGGTATCCAGGAATGTCGCCTCAAGCAGGGCACTTTGGCGCGCGAAATGTACGGTCAGGACGTGGTGCGCGAGCGCCATCGTCATCGCTACGAATTCAACAACCGTTATCGCCAGCGCTTCGAGGAGCTGGGGCTGGTGATTTCCGGCAAGTCCATGGATGACCTGCTGGTGGAAATTGTCGAGCTTTCGCCCCAGCAGCATCCCTGGTTCCTGGCGTGCCAGGCGCATCCGGAGTTCACCTCCACGCCGCGCGACGGCCATCCGTTGTTCATCGGCTTCGTACGCGCCGCACGCGAGCACAAGGCCGTGCACAAGGGGCCGCAACTGGCGGCATCGGCCAAGGAGGCTCGCGCATGAAGCTGTGCGGTTTTGATGTTGGCCTCGAACACCCGTTGTTCCTGATCGCCGGGCCTTGCGTGGTCGAATCCGAACAGTTGCAGGTGGACACTGCCGGCACGCTCAAGGAAATCACCGGCAAGCTCGGTATTCCCTTCATCTTCAAGTCCAGCTATGACAAGGCCAACCGTTCATCGGCGGCCAGCTTTCGTGGCCTGGGCATGGAAGAGGGCCTGCGCATTCTCGGCGAAGTGAAACGTCAGGTCGGCGTGCCGGTGCTGACCGACGTGCATGAATACACGCCGTTCGATGAAGTGGCCGACGTCGTCGATGTGCTGCAGACGCCGGCTTTTCTGTGCCGCCAGACCGACTTCATCCAGCGGGTCGCGGCCACGGGCAAGCCGGTCAACATCAAGAAGGGCCAGTTCCTGGCGCCCGAAGACATGGTCAACGTGGTCGACAAGGCCCGCGCCACCGGCAACGAACAGCTGATGGTGTGCGAACGCGGTGCCAGCTTTGGCTATCACAACCTGGTGTCGGACATGCGCGGTCTGGCCACCATGCGCGCCACCGGCTGCCCCGTGGTGTTCGACGCCACCCATTCGGTGCAACTGCCGGGCGGCAAGGGCACCAGTTCGGGCGGACAGCGCGAGTTCGTGCCGGTGTTGGCGCGCGCCGCCGTGGCGGCCGGCATCGCGGGTCTGTTTGCCGAAACGCATCCGAACCCGGAAAAGGCACTCAGCGACGGGCCCAACGCCTGGCCGCTGGATCGCATGCAGGCCTTGCTGGAAACCCTGATGGCGCTGGACGAGGTCACCAAGAAGTACGGTTTTTTGGAACGCCTGTAGTACCGAACTTTCTGATTTCCATTTGAAATTCAAATTGATACGGAACATTCATGAGAACCGACATCACCCGCATTCATGCCCGCGAAATCCTCGACTCACGCGGCAATCCCACGCTGGAAGCCGAAATCACCCTGGCCGACGGCGCTTTCGGTCGCGCCGCCGTTCCGTCCGGCGCCTCCACCGGCAGCCGCGAAGCGGTGGAACTGCGTGATGGCGACACATCGCGCTACGGCGGCAAGGGTGTGCGCCAGGCTGTCGAACACGTCAATGGACCCATCGCCAAGGCGCTCGAAGGTTTCGACGCCGCCGACCAGAAGGGTCTGGACGACAAGATGATCGCGCTGGACGGTACGCCCAACAAAGGCAAGCTCGGCGCCAACGCGTTGCTCGGCGTGTCGCTGGCCGCTGCACAGGCCGTCGCCGCCTCGCGCGGCAAGCCGCTGTGGCATGTCCTCTCCAACGGCAAGCCGGGCATGCTGCCGGTGCCGATGATGAACATCGTCAACGGTGGCGCGCATGCCGACAACAACGTCGACGTGCAGGAATTCATGATCCTGCCGGTGGGCGCGACCAGCTTCGCCGAAGCGCTGCGAGCCGGCGCCGAGGTGTTCCACGCGCTGAAGTTCGTGCTCAAGCAGCGTGGCCTGTCCACGGCTGTCGGCGATGAAGGCGGCTTTGCGCCGAACCTCGCCTCCAACGAGGAAGCCATCGA
>DASSTF010000243.1:0-4995 GCA_035708045.1 Rhodanobacteraceae bacterium
CCATGAGCGAAGCAGACGCTTTGGACGCGGATCAACGCCGATGGACGCGGATATAAAAGCTGTTCTTTATCCGCGTCCATCGGCGTTGACCCGCGTCAAAAATCAAACACGATGCGGAGCCGGGAGCGCCGGCGGGTAATGCCGGGCACTGCCCGCCGTGGAAGCCCTGCTTTAATGAAATCCGCATCGGCACCGGGCGTCTCTGGCTGGATATGCCGTGATCGCATTGTCCACCACGGTAGCGAAATCTCGTAGGGCGGGTACTGCCCACCGTGGAAGCCCTGCTTTGACGAAATCCGCATCGGCGCCGGGCGTCTCATGGCGGGCAGTGCCCGCCCTACGGATCCGGCACGTGGCGATGCATCCTTGCAGTATCCTTGGCACTCTTTTCCAACTTGTTTCGCCAGCCATGACTTCCACGCTTTCCGCCGAAGCCGATTCCCCGCAGCCCATCGGCCCCCTGACGCGTCGCCACAGCGTCGGTGTACGCATCGGCAATGTCCGCGTAGGCGGCGGTGCGCCGGTCGTCGTGCAGTCGATGACCAACACCGACACTGCCGACGTCGAGGGCACCACGCGTCAGGTGGCGGAACTTTCGCGCGCAGGCTCGGAGCTGGTGCGCGTCACCGTCAACACGAAGGAAGCCGCCGCCGCCGTGCCGCGCATTCGCGAGCGCCTGGACATGATGGGCGTGTCGGTGCCGCTGGTAGGCGATTTCCACTACAACGGTCACCAGTTGCTGGAAGGCGAGCCGGCCTGCGCCGAGGCGCTGGCGAAATACCGCATCAATCCCGGCAATGTCGGTTTCGGCAAGAAGCGCGACACGCAATTTGCCAGCATCATCGAGAAGGCGCTGACGTACGACAAGCCGGTGCGCATCGGCGTCAACTGGGGTTCGCTGGACCAGGCCATGCTGGCTGCGTTGATGGACGAGAACAACCAGCGCGCCGAGCCGTGGGATGCCGCACGCGTGAGTCGCGAAGCACTGATCCGTTCGGCACTGGATTCGGCGGTACAGGCCGAGGAACTGGGACTGGCGCGCGACCGCATCATCCTGTCGTGCAAGGTGTCCGGCGTGCAGGATTTGATCGCCGTCTACCGCGATCTTGCCGCGCGTTGTGATTACGCGTTGCACCTGGGGCTGACCGAGGCCGGCATGGGTTCCAAGGGCATCGTCGCGTCCACCGCGGCACTGGCGGTGCTGCTGCAGGAGGGCATCGGCGATACCATCCGCATTTCGCTGACGCCCGAGCCGGGCGCATCGCGCACGCAGGAAGTCATCGTCGCGCAGGAGCTGTTGCAGACCATGGGGTTGCGCGCCTTCACGCCGCTGGTGACGGCGTGCCCCGGCTGTGGCCGCACCACCAGTGAATTTTTCCAGGTGCTGGCGCGCACCGTGCAGGATCACGTACGCACGCGCATGCCCGAGTGGCGCATCCGTTATCCGGGCGCCGAAAACCTTTCGCTGGCGGTCATGGGCTGCGTGGTCAACGGACCCGGCGAGTCGCGTCACGCCAACATCGGCATCTCGTTGCCCGGTACCGGTGAAGCGCCGGCGGCGCCGGTGTTCGTCGACGGCAAGAAGACCGTCACGTTGCGCGGCGAAAACATTGCTCAGGAGTTCGTCGGCATCGTCGATGAGTATGTCGCCACGCATTACGGCGCCACGTAGATGACACGTCATTTCAGGTAGCGACCATTCGGCAGGACATCAGAGGTACGCCTGAACCGGTATCGCGTCGTCCAGGGTGAAGGCTTCCGGCGCCGGGACATCGTGGACCAGGGTTTCCAGATGGGCGAGATATTCGCGCCGTGGCATGTTCTCGGCGCCCATGCGATACAGGTGCGGGTTGCCGACCTGGGCGTCGAGCCAGGGAAATCCCCAATCGCGCAGCAGCTGTCCAAGGCACACCAGCGCCACCTTGGAGCCGCCGCTGACGTTGCTGAACATGGATTCGCCGCAGAACATGCGGCCCACGGCGATGCCGTAGAGCCCGCCGACCAATTGCGGGCCGTGCCATACCTCGATGCTGTGTGCGTGCCCGGCTTCATGCAGGGCGGTATAGGCCCGAACCATGTCGTCGGTGATCCAGGTACCGCCGCGTTGTCCGGCGCGTGGCGCGGCGCAAGCCTGCATGACATCGCGAAAGGTGTGGTCGACGGTCACCGTCCAGTCCGACTTGCGCATCAGTTTGCGCAGGCTGCGATCAGGATGAAGGCGTTCGAGGTCGAATATGCAACGCGGATCCGGCGACCACCACAGGATCGGTTCGTCCTGTCCATACCAGGGAAAGATGCCGTGCCGATAGGCCGCCAGCAGACGCTCCATCGACAAGTCGCCACCCAGCGCCAGCAATCCGTCCGGTTCGCGCAACGCCTGCGCCGGCGGAGGAAAACGGGCCGGTGAGCCGGGGCGGATCCAGGCGATGGGCAGGTGGGTCATGGGATCATTTTAAGGGATGGGGGATGGGCCGCTCACGCCATCGTCTCCAGCTCCTGGCGGCAAGCGACTTTCGTGATAAGGCGAATGCGCCCGCAGCTGTCTGCCGAAATCCTGCATGGCCATGACCTCGTCCTCGAGCGAAGCGGCCACGGCATCGCGGAAGCCTTCGTGCACCAGATAATGACGTGAATGCGTGCACACCGGAACGAATCCGCGCGCCAACTTGTGTCGGCCTTGCGCGCCTGGCTCGAAACGGGCCAGGCCATGTGCGATGGCGTATTCGATGCCCTGGTAGTAGCAAAGCTCGAAATGCAGCGAGGGGATGAATTCCCGGGCGCCCCAGTAGCGTCCGTACAGCGTGCCGCCGCCACGCAGGAACAGGGCCATGGCGATGATGTCATGCCCCTTGTGCGCCAGCGCCACCTGCAAGCCGTCGCCCAGCACATCGGCCATGTGCCGGAAAAAGGGCAGGGACAGTGTGGGCGAGTTGCCCTTGGTTTCGAAGGTGTGCAGGTACAGGGCGTGCACGATCCGCCACTCGGCCTCGTCGAGGCTGTCGCCGCGTCGCAGGCGGCAGTCGAGGCCGGCATCGCGCACTTGCGCGCGTTCGGCGCGGATGTTTTTGCGCTTCTTGTGCTTCAGCGCAGTCAGGAAATCGTCGAAGTCGCGATAGCCGCGGTTGTGCCAGTGGTATTGCCAGTCGAAGCGCCGCAGCCATGCGCCGTCGAAGGCGTCCAGTCCGGACGCATCGGGAAAATCCACGTGGGCGGACGACAAGCCCAGGCGCCGTGTTTCCGCGACGATGGCATCGATCAGCGCGCGGCGCCGTTCCGGCGTATCCGCCAGCAGACGCGGTCCGGTGACGGGCGAGTAGGGCACCGCGCACAGCAATTTGGGATAGTAGCGGCCGCCGGCACGCTCCCAGGCGTCGGCCCATGCCCAGTCGAACACGTATTCACCGTGCGAGTTGCCTTTCAGGTAGAGCGGCGCGGCCGCGAGCAAGCGGCCGTCATCGCCATGCAACGTCAGATGGTGCGGGCGCCAGCCCCAGGCATCGCGAATACAGCCATGGCGCTCCAGCCCCGACAGGAAGGCGTGGGAGACGAATGGATTGGCGTCGGCCACCAGGATGTCCCACGTCGCCGCATCGATGCTGTCGAGCGAGTCGTGGAAGCGGGCGGTGGGCATGGGCGTTTCGAGGAGCGAGGGGTGAGGGGTGAGGGGTGAGTAGCGGGGGCGCTCTGATCGATGTCCTGCGGAAAGTCAAACGATGCGCCCTCGCTACTCGTCCCTCGCCCCTCACCCCACCAGATTTTGCTGATCCAGCCAGCGCTCCGCATCCAGCGCCGCCATGCAGCCGAAGCCGGCCGAGGTGACGGCCTGGCGGTAGACCTGATCGGCGACGTCGCCGGCGGCGAATACGCCCGGCACGCTGGTCATGGTGGCCATGCCTTCCAGACCGCTCCTGATGTGGATGTAGCCGTTCTTCATGTCGAGCTGGCCATCGAAGATGCTGGTGTTGGGCGTGTGGCCGATGGCAACGAAAAAGCCGGTGATGGACAGCTCGCGGGTGCTGTCGTCCTTGGTGCTCTTGACGCGCAGGCCGGTGACACCGCTGTCGTCGCCCAGCACTTCGTCGACCACGTGGTTCCAGATTGGTTCGATCTTGCCGTCGCTGACTTTCTCGAACAGTTTGCTCTGCATGATCTTCTCGGCGCGCAGGGTGTCGCGGCGGTGCACCAGGTAGACCTTCTTGCAGATGTTGGCAAGGTACAGGGCTTCTTCCACGGCGGTGTTGCCTCCGCCGACCACGGCCACCTCCTGGTCGCGGAAAAAGAAACCGTCGCAGGTGGCGCAGGCCGACACGCCCTTGCCCTTGTAGTGTTCTTCCGAGGCCAGGCCCAGGTATTTGGCGGTGGCGCCGGTGGAGATGATCAACGCGTCGCAGGTGTACTCGCCGCTGTCGCCCTTGAGACGGAAGGGACGCTGATTGAGATCGGCGGTGTGGATGTGGTCGAAAATCATCTCGGTCTCGAAGCGCTCGGCATGTTCGGCCATGCGCTGCATGAGTTCCGGACCCTGCACGCCGTTCTGGTCGCCCGGCCAGTTGTCCACATCGGTGGTGGTCATCAGCTGGCCGCCCTGTTGCAGACCGGTGATCATGGTCGGCTTGAGGTTGGCGCGGGCGGCATAGACCGCCGCGCTGTATCCGGCCGGGCCGGAACCGAGGATGAGAAGGCGACTGTGCTTGGGAGTGCTCATGTATAATTCCGCGGTTGATTTGATTGTCTTTGCCGGCGCCACGATCAGCGTCTCCCGTGAACCTTGTCCAGCGCGTTGCGCATGCGCTGCTTCGTCACGGGCAGGCCAAGAGGATGGGGAAGGCGAAGCGTCAAATCAAGAGTACAAGAATTTCCCACGACTTCCCCGGCGGCCCGGCTTCCCGGGCCGCACTTCATCACTGTCAAATGCGAGGATTCACGTCCATGCGTATCGGTATTCCTTCCGAAACCAAGATTCTGGAGGGCCGTGTGGCCCTGGTTCCCGCCGCG
>DASSTF010000244.1:0-5837 GCA_035708045.1 Rhodanobacteraceae bacterium
AACCCTTGGCGGCATTCACGATCACGCCCGAGCCGAGGCTCTGCTCGATGCGTTCGCGCGGAACGCCGCCGCCGAAAAAGCGGCGGAACAGCGGGTCGTTGAAATACGGATCGCGCACGCGGATATGGGTGGTCGAGGAGATGTTCACCACGGCCGGCGTGACGTGGGCGAGCATCGGCGCCAGCGACATCATGGGCTTGCCGTCGACCATCGGCGGTTGCGTGGCGTGGACATGCATCGGCAGACACAGCGCAAGCCCGATCACGAGCCATGTCGACAGCAGTGGCAGGCGGCGCCAGCGGGAACGTGCGCGCATGGAACGACTCCTTCAAAAAACGTGAATCCGACGAGTTTGGACAGGCGTCGGCCATGCGTGGTTCAGTCGTTGCCCGACCTCGACGAGCATACTGCAACCGGCATGACGGGCCGTGTGGCGCGCCATTGCGGCGGGCGAACTTTTTGCTTTGACTTTGCCTGCGTGCGGGGGTACCTTGGGGCGGCTGCCGGACACAACATCTTGTGTTCGGTTTTCAGGCGATTCACAAGTCATGGGGTTGAGTGCGAGCCGTACAGGGGCGGCGCGCAAGTATCCGGAGGTGGCCATGTGTCTTTGTCATCCGTTGTTCGTCGTCATCGGTTTCGATACGGCGGCGATCCCGACTCCGACTTTTGATAAACCCGCCTGATTGAGCACCAAGTAACAGTCAGACCCATTGCATCCGAGATCGAAAAGGATACCGATGAGCACCGTACGCAAGAGCGCCCTGAACCACGACGCGGCGGACATTCCGCTGCAACCCGCCTCGCACGACATCTGGGACAAGAAATACCGGCTCAAGACCAAACAGGGCGAGCCGGTGGACGTCACCGTGGACGACACCTGGAAGCGCGTCGCCCGCGCGCTGGCCGACGTCGAGGCCACGCCCGAACTCAAGGAGGCGTGGTACGAACGCTTCCTGTGGGCGTTGCGCCGCGGGGCCATTCCCGCCGGCCGCATCACCTCCAATGCCGGCGCGCACAAGCACAAGCCCAAGACCAGCACCATCAACTGCACCGTGTCGGGCACCATCACCGATTCCATGGACGACATCCTGGAAAAAGTGCACGAGGCGGGCCTGACGCTCAAGGCCGGCTGCGGCATCGGCTACGAGTTCAGCACCCTGCGCCCGCGCGGCGCCTACGTGTCCGGCGCCGGCGCCTACACTTCCGGTCCGCTGTCGTTCATGGACATCTACGACAAGATGTGTTTCACCGTCAGCTCCGCCGGTGGCCGCCGCGGCGCGCAGATGGGCACCTTCGACGTGCGCCATCCCGACGTGCGCGAATTCATCCGCGCCAAGCGCGAGGACGGCCGCCTGCGCCAGTTCAACCTGAGCCTCCTGATCACCGATGGCTTCATGCAGGCCGTGGAAGCCGACGCCGACTGGCCGCTGGTGTTCCCCGTGCACGTCAAGGAAGAACACGAAGTCGATCTTGCCGACGAAAGCCAGGTGCTCTGGCGCGAGTGGCCCACGCACGAGAACTACGTCTCCCGCGAGGACGGCCTGGTCGCCTGCAAGATCTATGGCCACGTCCGCGCGCGGCACCTGTGGGACATGATCATGACCTCGACGTACGACTACGCCGAGCCCGGTTTCATCCTCATCGACCGCGTCAACGAGATGAACAACAACTGGTGGTGCGAGCACATCCGCGCGACCAACCCGTGCGTGACCGCCGATACCTGGGTGCAGACCGCCGAGGGTCCGCGCCAGGTGAGCGACTTGCTGGGCCGGCCGTTCATGGCGCGTGTCGATGGACGCGATCATGCCAGCGGTGCCGAAGGCTTCTTCCGCACCGCCACCAAGCCGGTGCTGGCCCTGCAGACCGAGGAAGGCTATCGCTTGCGCCTGACTCGCGACCATCGCGTGCGCCGCGTCTCGCGCCTTACCCGTTGGAGCGTGGATACCGAGTGGTGTGCAGCGGGCGATCTCAGGCCCGGCGACAAAGTGCTGATGAACGACCATCGCGACCATGCCAGCTGGGATGGTGCATTGAGCAGCGAGCAGGGGTATCTGCTCGGATTGCTGGTGGGCGACGGCACGCTCAAGCACGAGACGGCCATCGTGTCGGCCTGGCCGCAGGCTGCCGCCGTCAATGCCGTGGGTTCCGATGGCGCGCGTGCATTGATGGACGAAGCATGGCGTTGTGCCGAAACATTGCCGCACCGCGCCGACTTCGCGGGCTGGTCGGAAGTGCGCGGGCGCGGCGAGTACCGATTGAAATCGGCTGCCTTGCGTGATCTTGCCTTCGAGCTTGGCATGCAACCGGGCGAAAAGGCCATCACACCGGCCATGGAAAAGGCATCCAGCGAAGCCTGCCGCGGTTTCCTGCGCGGTTTCTTCGATGCCGATGGTTCGGTGCAGGGCAGCCAGACCAAGGGAGTGTCGGTGCGTCTGGCGCAATCGGATCTGGCCAGGCTGGAAGCCGTGCAGCGCATGCTGTTGCGCCTCGGTATTCCCTCGCGCATCTATCGCAACCGACGTGAAGCCGGTGAAACCATGTTGCCTGACGGCAAGGGCGGTATCCGCGCCTATGCCACCCGCGCCCAGCATGAATTGGTCATTGCCGGTGAATCGCTGCAGCGTTTCGACGCGCTGATCGGTTTTGCCGACAGCGACAAGGCCACACGCCTCAAGACTTCCCTCGGCGGTTATCGCCGTGCGCTCAATCGTGCGCGTTTCGTCGCCACCGTGGCTGCGTTGGAAGACGACGGCGTCGAGGACGTCTACGATGTGCAGGTGCCTGGCATAAACACCTTCGATGGCAATGGTCTGCATGCTCACAATTGTGGTGAGCAGCCGTTGCCGCCTTATGGCTCGTGCCTGCTCGGTTCGGTCAATCTGACCACCTTCGTGCGCGATCCGTTCGGACCCAAGGCGCGCTTCGACTGGGACGAGTACCGCGAGGTGGTGAAGGTGTTCACGCGCATGCTCGACAACGTGGTCGAGATCAACGGCCTGCCGCTGGAACAGCAGCGCAACGAGATCATGAACAAGCGCCGCCATGGCATGGGCTTCCTCGGCCTGGGTTCGACCCTGGCCATGCTCAAGCACCGTTACGGCGCGGCCGAGGCCGTCGAGTTCACCGAGCGGGTGGCGCGCGAAATGGCGGTGGCCGGCTGGGAAGTGGCGCTGGAACTGGCCGAGGAGAAAGGCGCCGCGCCGGTGCTGACGCAGGACTACGAAGTGACCGCCGAAATGCTGCGCAAGCGTCCCGAAATGGCCGCCGACGGCTGGAAGGTCGGCGACAGCATCCGCGGTTCCGTGCTGCACGCCAAATACAGCCGCTACATGCAGCGCATCGCCGAGGCGGCGCCGGAACTGGTGGAGAAACTCGCCAAAACCGGCGCGCGTTTCACCCACCACACTTCCATCGCGCCGACCGGCACCATCTCGCTGTCGCTGGCCAACAACGTCAGCAACGGCATCGAGCCGAGCTTCGCGCACCACTATTCGCGCAACGTCATCCGCGAAGGACGCAAGACCAAGGAAAAGGTCGAGGTCTACAGCTTCGAGCTGCTGGCCTACCGCGCCTGGATCAATGCCGGCGCCATGCCGTTCACCGAGGATGCCGGCAAGAAGCTGCCCGACTACTTCGTGGCCGCCGACGACATCAAGCCGACCGAGCACGTGGACATGCAGGCCGCGGCGCAAAAATGGGTGGATTCGTCCATTTCCAAGACCGCCAACGTGCCCACCGAGTATCCCTACGAGGATTTCAAGGACATCTACCTCTACGCCTACAAGCAGGGCCTCAAGGGCTGCACCACCTTCCGTTTCAATCCCGAGGCGTTCCAGGGCGTGCTGGTCAAGGAGGCCGACCTCGAAAACACGCGCTACCAGTTCGAGCTGGAAGACGGCAGCGTGATCGAGGTGAAAGGCAACGAGGAAGTCGAATACGACGGTGAAACCCACACCGCCGCCAACCTGTTCGACGCGCTGAAGGAAGGCTACTACGGCAAGTATTGATTGCCGTCGGACACTACAAAGAGATCGTCATGACCATCAAGATCGACAAGAAAATCAAGGCCTACCACGTGGTCAAGCAGGAGCCGACGGAAGCCAGGAAGGCGCCGCCGGTCGTCAAGCCCGCGGCCGCCGAAGTCATCCAGATGCACGAGAGCCTGGAGCGGCCGCAGACCCTGATCGGCGCCACCTACAAGATCAAGTCGCCGCTGTTCGAGCACGCGCTGTACGTCACCATCAACGACATCGTGCTGAACGCCGGCACCGAGTACGAGCAGCGCCGCCCCTTCGAGATCTTCATCAACTCGAAGAACATGGACCACTTCCAGTGGATCGTCGCGCTGACCCGCATCATGAGCGCGGTGTTCCGCAAGGGCGGCGACGTCACCTTCCTGGTCGAGGAAATGAAGGCCGTGTTCGACCCGCGCGGCGGTTACTTCAAGGCCGGCGGCGTGTACATGCCATCCATCGTGGCCGAGATCGGCGCCGTGCTCGAGCAACACATGAAGCGCATCGGCCTGATCCACGACCCGGAACTGAGCGAATCGCAGAAGGCCCTCATCGCCGAAAAGCGCGCCGCCTACGAGAAGGCGCAATCAGGCGGGAAGGCCGATCAGGCCAATACCGACGAGGCGTCGGACAACGGCGAGTTTCCGCCCACGGCCATGCTCTGCAACAAGTGCAACACCAAGGCCCTGGTGCTGATGGACAATTGCCAGACCTGCCTCAACTGCGGTTACAGCAAGTGCGGGTGAGTCCGCCGGGTGGGCGGGTCACAGCGCGTAGCCGGGGCTGATCGCGTAGCCTTCCCGTACCCGCGCGATGGCGAGCAATTCGCACAATCGTCCACCGATACGATGCCAGTCCCGCAATGGCAGGCCGGCGAGCGGGGCGAAGAACCAGGCCCGCTCGCCGCGATGTTCCGGCGGCAATGCGTTGGCCCAATCGCACCATGCCATCATGGTGCGCAGACGTCGTGGCGGATGGCGCCGCGCGTACACGTCCACCAGATAAGTCGCATCCTGCGTGCGTACCAGAAAGTCCGGCACGAGATAGTGCACGCCGCCGTCGGAGTTTGCCGCGCGCATACAATGGCGATGATGGACGATGCGGCCGAGTGCCTGCACCGCGGCCTCGTTCTGTACCCAGGCGAGGAAATTGTGGTCGCGCTTCTCCTCGCGTGGCAGCAGCGGCAGGCGCGGATAGATGCATTTGTCCATCGGTACCGATTTGCTGCGGTGCATGCACAGCGTCTTCACGTCGGAAAGCCGGGCCAGTCTGGTCGTTGCGGGGCGGTCGGTCGACGGCTGTGCCGGTACAGGTATCGCGAAGTCGTAAGCGGCGAAATCCGGGCGCAGTTTTATCGTGAGAAGGGTGTCGCCGAGGCACTCGGGGCCATGGTGGGCATCAGCCAAACTTGGCATCGGCGGAATCTCCGCGCGGCAGGATATGAAAGTAAAATTTTCAGAATAATTAAATCACAAGTTTCATTCCGGAGCCAGGGCGGCGCCTAAGGTCGTTGCCCATGCACACCGAACAGATCGCATTCGCCGACCGCCTGCGTTCCGCGCTGAGAGAGGCCGGCATCGAAGCGAGTCCATCGACGCTGGTGAAGTTGCTGGCCCGTTACGGTGCCCACAACGTGACCCCGCAAGCCGTTTCCGGCTGGCTCACCGGAAAGCATCTGCCACGGCAGGCCAATTTGCGTGCGTTGGCCGCCATCGTTGGCATGGAGCCGCATTTGCTGGCCTATGGCGGACGACCGCGCGGAGGTGTGCGTGAGGCGCCGGTGGCCTGGCCCGAGGCGGTGCATGGACACGACCGCCTGGC
>DASSTF010000245.1:0-3917 GCA_035708045.1 Rhodanobacteraceae bacterium
GCAACGACATCGGCGAAATCCTCATCGACGAGGAGTCGATGTACAACGATGCGCGCGAGTTCATGCAGCAGGTCATGCCCAACGCCCTGCGCAAGCTCAAGCTGTATCAAGACGACATCCCGCTGTTCTCGCGTTTCCAGATCGAAACCGCCATCGAGAACGCCTTCGCGCGCACCGTGCGTCTGCCCTCCGGCGGCTCGATCGTGATCGATCCGACCGAAGCGTTGACATCGATCGACATCAACTCGGCCCGGGCCACCAAGGGCAGCGACATCGAGGAAACGGCCTTCCACACCAACTGCGAGGCCGCCGTGGAAATCGCGCGCCAGATGCGCATCCGCGACGTCGGCGGCCTGGTGGTGATCGATTTCATCGACATGGACAGCCCGCGCCATCAGCGCGAAGTGGAAGACACGCTCAAGGAGGCGCTCAAGGCCGACCGCGCACGCGTGCAGGTCGGGCGGATCTCCCGCTTCGGTCTGCTGGAAATGTCGCGTCAGCGCCTGCGCCCCAGCCTGGGCGAAGCCACCCAGATCCTGTGTCCGCGCTGCGACGGCCACGGCTTCATCCGCAGCGTGGAATCGCTGTCGCTGTCCACCCTGCGCCTGATCGAAGAACACGCCATGAAGGACTCCACCGGCCAGGTGCTGGTGCAGGCGCCGGTCAGCGTGGCCAATTTCCTGCTCAACGAAAAGCGCGCCAGCGTGGTCGAGATCGAGCTGCGCCACAAGGTGCATGTGGTGGTGGTGGCCGACGACAGGCTGGAAACGCCGCATCTTGACATCACGCGCATCCGCGAAGTCGACATGGGCGAGCACAGCAAGCCCAGCTACGAGCGTCTCACTGAAGTGATCACGCCGCCACTGCGCAAGATGGGCCAGGACGCCGGCAGCGGCGAGGAACCAGCCGTCAGTCGCATCGTCCATGCCACCCCGGCCCCGTTGCGTGAACCGACCATCGCCCCGGTTTCCACGGAAACTTCCACGGCGACGGGCGGCGGCCTTTTCTCGCGCCTGTTCGGGTGGTTTGGTGGTGCGGGAAGCGAGGACGCAAAGGCCGACAAAGAGACGGAACGCCGTCCCTCTTCTCGAACCGACTCCCGCCGCACGAGCAGCGAGCGCAGTTCCGAAGGCAGCCGCAAACGCGGCGCTTCGGCGGGTCGTACCGCGGAAGGCAATCGTTCTCGTCGCGGCAGTGACGGCAACCGCAGCGACAGCGGAAGCGGCAAGGCCGAGAACGGCAGCCGGTCATCCGGTCGTTCCCAGCGCGGATCCGGCCAAGGCCAGTCCGGCAAGGCGACGCGCACCGAACGCAAGAGCAACGGTGACCGCAACCGCAAGACTGCCGAGAACCAGGGCAAGACGGGATCCAACCGGCGCAACGAGTCGACATCCGCCAGCAAGGACAAGGACGCAGGTGCATCACGCACGGCTCCAGCGCCAGCCCCGGCGCCGACGCCTGCGGCAGTCGACAAGCCCCGCCCCGTGGAACAACAGACCGGTTCGACTGAGGCAGCTCCCGTTGCAAATAACGAACACCCGGGCAACGAGAACAAATCCACCACGGGCAGCGGCCAGCGCCGACGCCGTGGTCGTCGCGGTGGCCGCCGGCGCCGTCGTACGTCGACAGGCGAAGGCAGCGCCAGCAACAACGGTACGCCGACACCGATGAATCCTGCTGCCGAGCAGCATGACGAACATCGCAACACGGCGCCAAAAGCCGATGTCCCCGCAACGACCGACCCCAAGCAAGGCGATCGTCCTTCGCGGCCTTCACGTCAGGAGACATCGGCACCGACTCCGGCAAGCGGGAACGGCAAGGCGTCCGCCACGACCGATACGGTCAAGGCTCCGGCTCCCGCGCCGAAGGCCCAGGAACAGGTCAAGGCTCCTGCTGCCACGCACACGGCGCCTGCTTCTCCGACAACCGACACGCCCAAACCGGCAGTGGACACGCATGCCGCTCCGCCTGTGGCTCCAACGCCGGCTCCCGCAGCCGCACCGACGCCATCGCGGCCAACTGAAAATGCGGTGACGCCTGTGCCTGCGCCAGCTCCCAAGCCGGCATCGCCAGTTCGCGAATCGACTCCGAGTTCGAAGCCATCGGCACCGGCACCGGCACCGGCACCGGCAGCAAATCGTGACGAAACACAACGCACCACGCCAGCTTCGACGACTCCATCGGACAAGCCGGCAGCCCCCGTCCCGTCGACGATGCCCGCGCCAAAGGCTCCCGCGCCGCCTGCCCCTTCCATCCCAACCGCACCCGCGCCGTCGCCTGCGGTCAAGCCGCCTGCACAGGGTGATCTGTTGGGAAGCGGCGGCTCCAACGGCGATGCCAGGCCGGCCAGCGAGTCGGCGCACAAGCACGACTGAGCCAGTCGCCACACACAAAAAGCCAGCCTGTTCTGCAGGCTGGTTTTTTCATGTCTCGATCAGCACGTGCAGAGGTACTTCGGATTATCCGGTTCAGGAATTTTTCGCTCAGGCCCAAAAAATCCGGGCCAGCAGGACCACCGCAATAATGATGGCGTACAGCGGAATCAGGTAGCCGAGAATGCGATTGGGCAGGATGCGCACCAGGTAAGGAGAGACGATCGCGGCAAGCAGACTCCCCGCCAGGATGGAAGGCAGCAGTACCAGATTGAGCTTCATCCCGACCGCACTGATGGTGAAAAAAGTGATCGCGCCCGCAATGGAGACCCATGCCTCGGCCAGGGACGTTATCGCAGCGGCACTCTTTTCGTACACGCCGGCGTAAAGCTGGCCAAGAGTGATGACTGGCCCGTAACCACCCGCCCCTACGCCTTTGTTGAATCCCGCCAATGCCGCAAATCCAATCATCCGCTTGGGCCGAAAGGTTGTTGTTCCATGGAACACGAAGCGCTGCACGAGCATGATGACTCCCATCAGCAACACCAGAATGGCGACATAAATCTTGATGATTGAATCGGGCAAGTCGAGTGCCAGGTACACCAGCAAAATCGAAGCGATCACCGCAATCACGCCAAACAGTGCGATCAGCAGCATCAGTTTCGTTGCTCCGTTCATCCCGTTCCGTATGGAAAAACGCACGTTGTGGAACTCATGGTGCACGGCGGCGGTGACCAGCCCGGTGATCGCCTGAGCAATGAGCAACACGGGCACCACGGCCAGCGCATCGTAGCCCATGGACAACAGCAGCGGCGCCAGTGCCGTGCCGAAGCCCATTCCGACCGCCGAATCGATCGTTTCGAACATGAAAGCAAAGACGATGACCGTCGGGAAAAGCCAGGTGAACAGGTGAAAGTAACCCGTGGTTTCGGACGGGCTCGGCACAAGCCAGCCGGTCAATGCGACCACGACCAGATAGCCGCACCCAAACCAGCAAAGTTTTGCCACAGTGGCGCGTTCCAGCCGCAACCGTTTCCGGAGCGGTTGCTTGTCCAGCTCCCGGGCGCTGGAACCGGGTTCGTTTCCATCCGAAGCACCCTTGTTGGTTCCGGGTCGGTGCATGTGATGCCTCCTCACGGTCTACTCGCCGGCCCCGTGATGAAAAACGATGAACAGGTGGCAATTTTGCACGATTCCGAGCGGCATCGCGCCGACACGAAAATCCGGGGTATACCGCTGGCGCGCAAGACCGCGACTACAGCCCCGATTCGCGCCTCCGGATGCGGCACGCAAGTCGGGCTTGGCTCGGCATTAAGGCATCAGGCGGGCACTACCCGCCATGGAATCCTCATGCCCGCGCAGGCAGTGTCCGACGGGCGGTGTCTGACCTACAACAGCGTTGTTCATGGAAGCATGCTGGTACCCGGGGCGGGACTCGAACCCGCATGAACTTGCGTTCTGCGGATTTTAAGTCCGCTGCGTCTACCGATTCCGCCACCCGGGCGCATGCATCAGGGCGCCAAGCTTACCAAAAGCACAGACGCA
>DASSTF010000246.1:0-3223 GCA_035708045.1 Rhodanobacteraceae bacterium
TTGCGAGCGTCTGGCCAGTGCTGTGGCCATGGAGATATCCGAGGAATGGGTGAGCGGCCGCGCTTACCTCAACATGGATGTGGAAGACTGATTCACCGCCAACGAAGAGTGGCGAATTTACAGACGGAATGTTGCTTTATCGTTGCTTGGCTTGGATAGCGCTTTAACCTGCTGGAGTTGTCGGACGATCTTGGCTTGTGGCTCCCGCTTAGCGTGCGGCGTTGGGCTGGCGCATCAATGAAGTCTTCAATTGGCACACGCAAAACGCGAGCTAGCATGGGCAACGTGGCGGCTCTTGGCAATGGGATATCGCAGCGCTGAAAAGCAACGGGGCGGAACCTTGCGGCTCCGCCCTGTTGTTTTGGTGCTGATGTTGATGCTGCTTACTGCGGCAACACCAGATCATCCAGCAGCGCCTTGAGGAAGCGCGCGGCGTCGCCGCCGGTGGCGGCGCGGTGGTCGAAGCTGAGCGAGATGGGCAGGCGGCGGTGGACTTCCACACCGCCCATGACGGCGACCACGTCGTGGCTCAGGCCGCCGGCGCCGATGATGGCGACGCAGGGCGGCACTACGATGGGGCTGGCGTAGCGGCCGGCGAACATGCCGAAGTTGCTCAGGCTGATGGTGTAGCCCGACAGTTCCGAGGACGGGATGCTGCGGTCCATGGTCTGCGAGCGCAGGCGGTTGACGCCGGCGCGCACGGCTTGGGCGTCGAGCATGTCGGCGTTGCGCAGGGCGGGCACGAACAGGCCGTCGTCGGTGTCCACGGCGATGCCGATGTCCACGTGCGGATGCTTGGTGATCGTCAGGTCTTCGTCGTTGAACCAGGCGTTCAGCACCGGCACGGCCTTGCAGGCGGCGACGATGGAACGGATCAGGCGCGCGGTGATGTCCTGCTTGCCGATCCAGGCGTTCAAGTCGGCGTCGTCGACGATGGTGGTGTTGACTACGCGCGCGTGGGCGTCGGCCATGACGCGGGCCATGTTGCGGCGCACGCCCTTGAGCTGTTCGGGCTGGCCGCTGGCGGTTTCCGATGCCTGCGGCGGGCGAGTGCGCACCGGCTTGCCGGTCTGCGACACGTTGCTGCGTGCGGCCGGGGCCGGCGCGGTTGCCCGCTGCGCGGTCTGGGTCGGAGCGCTGCCCACGCGCGCGGTGCCGTTGGCGGCGGCGTCCTTGACGTCCTTCATGGTGATGACGCCGTCTTCGCCGGTCGGCGTGACCAGGGTCAGGTCGACCTTGAGCTTGCGCGCGGTGGCGCGCACGGCCGGCACGGCCTTGACGCCGCCGGCGGTGCTGGTGCGTTCGATATGTTCCTGATTGCTGCTGGCCATGGCGCCGACCACGGTGCCTTCGTCCTCGCGGGCAGCTTCGGTGGCCGGGGCTGGAGCTGGTGCCGGTTCGGGCGCGGCGGCCTTTTTCTTCTTCGGCGCATGGCCGTGGCCGCTGGCCTCGGCGCGCTGCTTGGCGTTGGGGTCGGGCTCGAAGTCGGCCAGCGGGGCGTCGGTGTCGATGACGTCGCCGGGGGCGCCGTAGAGCTTCACCACTTTGCCGGTGTAGGGCGAGGGCACCTCGACCACGGCCTTGGCGGTTTCCATCGACGCCAGCGAGTCGTCGAGCTTGATGGTGTCGCCTTCCTTGACGTGCCATTCGACGATGGTGGCGTCGGGCAGGCCTTCGCCGAGGTCGGGCAGGTGGAATGTCTTGATGTCGGCCATGGTGTGATTTCCGTGGTTGCGTGGCGGAACGTGTCCGCTGGTTTTTGCCGTTATTCCAGAAGGCTGGAATCCATGGTGCTTTGATGGTGTCGCAAGATCAAAGTGGATTCCGGCTTTCGCCGGAATGACGTTTCGTTTTTATCCAGTTTCGAGTCTCAGCTTGCCGCCAGGGTCTTGTGAACCGCGGCGGTGATGCGATCGACGCTGGGCAGGTACTGCATTTCCAGTTGGAACAGCGGAATGTGCGTGTCGTAGCCGGTGACGCGCTGCACGGGGGCGAGCAGGTCGTACAGGCATTCCTCGGCCAGGCGCGCCGCGATTTCAGCGCCGAAACCGGCGGTCTTGGGCGCTTCGTGCACGATCACGCAGCGGCCAGTCTTGGCGACCGATTCGGCGATGGTGTCGAAGTCCAGCGGGGTCAGCGTGGCCACGTCGATGATTTCGGCGCTCACGCCTTCCTCGGCCAGTTCGTCGGCCGCTTCCAGCGCTTCCTTCACCTGCGCGCCCCAGGTCACGATGGTGACGTCGGTGCCGTCGCGCAGCACGAAGCACACGTCCAGCGGCAACGCCTCGCCGTCGTCGGGTACTTCTTCCTTGTACTGGCGGTAGATGCGCTTGGGCTCGAAGAAGATGACCGGATCCGGATCACGGATGGCGGCAAGCAGCAGGCCGTAGGCGCGCGCTGGCGAGGACGGCAGCACCACGCGCAGGCCGGGCACGTTGGTGAACAGGTGCTCGTTGGCTTCCGAATGATGTTCCGGCGCGTGGATGCCGCCGCCCCACGGGGCGCGGAACACGGCGGGGCAGGACAGGCGCCCGCGGGTGCGGTTGCGCATGCGCGCGGCGTGGCAGTTGATCTGCTCCATCATGGGATAGATGAAGCCTTCGAACTGCGCCTCGGCGACCGGCTTCATGCCCTGTGCGGCCAGGCCGACGGTGGCGCCGGCAATGGTCAATTCATCCAGCGGGGTGTCGAACACGCGCAGCGGGCCGAACTTTTCCGCAAGGCCGACGGTGGCGCGGAATACGCCGCCGTTGGGGCCGATGTCTTCGCCCAGGCACATGACCGAATCGTCGTGCTCCATTTCGTAGGCGAGGGCCTGGGTGACGGCCTCGATAAGGGTGATCTTCGCCATGACTCAGTGCTCCTCCGACGCCAGCTTTTCGGCGTATGCGCGTTGTTTTTCGAGGTCTTCCGGCAGTTCGGCCCAGATGTAGTCGAACATGGCGGTGACCGGCTGCGGCGTGTTTTCAAGGTAGGCGTCGACCTCGTTGTTCATCCACTCGTCGCACTCGGCCTGCCAGGCGTCTTCCTTGGCCTGATCCCAGGCTTTCTTCGATTCCAGCCAGGCGCGCAGACGCTTGACCGGATCCTTGTTCCAGGCGTCCTCGACTTCTTCCTTGCTGCGGTAGCGGGTGGCGTCGTCGGCGGTGGTGTGGTCGCCGAGGCGGTAGGTGACGGCCTCGATCACGCTGGCGCCTTCGCCGTTGCGCGCGCGCTCGATGGC
>DASSTF010000247.1:0-5753 GCA_035708045.1 Rhodanobacteraceae bacterium
GAGCCCAGCGTGCGGCGCGATCTCACAGAGATTTTGCGCACCGCCTCGTCCGTGGCCGGCGTCACCAAACTGGCCATGACCAGCAACGGCACCTTGCTGACCAGGCGACTGCACGAATGGATGGATGCGGGCCTCAATGCCATCAATGTCAGCGTGGACAGCCTCGACCGCGCCGCCTTCGCGCGCATCACCGGGCGCGACAAGCTGAACGGCATCCTCGAAGGCATCGACATGGCGCTGGCAGCCGGCATGCCGTCGGTGAAGCTCAACGCCGTGCTGCTGCGTGGGATGAACGACGACGAGCTGCCGAACTGGCTGGACTACCTGCGCGATCATGCCGTGGGCCTGCGCTTCATCGAGCTGATGCAGACCGGCGACAACCTCGACTTCTTCCGCCAGTACCACGTGCGCGCCGAAACGCTGGAAACGCGCATCCGCGACGTCGGCTGGCAACCGCTGCCGCGCGCCATCGACGCCGGCCCCGCGCGTGAGTATCGTCACGACGACTATGCCGGCCGCATCGGCATCATCGCGCCGTACTCGAAGGATTTCTGCACCGGCTGCAACCGCCTGCGCGTCACCGCCACCGGTGATCTGCGCCTGTGCCTTTTCGGCGAGTTCGGCATTCCATTGCGCCCGCTGTTGCAGCGCGACGACCAGCACGACGACCTGGTACGCGCCATCGGCGGACAAATCGGCCGCAAGGAGCAGGGACACTTCCTGCACCAGGGCCGCACCGGCATCACGCCGCATCTCGCATCGACCGGAGGCTGATGCATGCACCAGCGCGAAAACCCTGCGCACTTCCACATGGCCGACGTGCGCCGCAAGCGCGCCACCGCACGCCGCGCCGTCGCCGTGGGCGAGTTCGATCCCGGCACGGCCTTCGCCGACATCGTCGAAAAACGCCTGCCCAAGGGCGACGCCATGGCGATGGCCGAAATCGCCGGATTGCAGGGCGCCAAGACAGCCTCGCAACTGATGCCACTGTGCCATCCACTGCCGCTGGAATACATCCGCGTCGAGTGCCTTCCGGTGCCCGAGCGCCAGGTCATCCGCGTGTACGGCGAAGTCGCCACCTTCGCGCGCACCGGCGTGGAAATGGAGGCATTGGCCGCCGTCAATGCGGCCCTGCTGACGCTTTACGACCTGACCAAACCCGTGCAGCCGGCACTGTCTTTCGGGGGCGTGCGGCTGCTTTTCAAGGAAGGCGGCAAGAAGGGATTGTGGCTGCATCCCGACGGCATGAGCGAAGCCGAACACGGGCGTTTTCGTCCACGTGCACCGGCGCGGCTGGAAGGTATCGACGCGGCTGTCGTCACGCTCAGCGATCGCGCCAGCCAGGGCGACTACGAAGATGCCGCCGGTCCGTTGCTGGTGGAACGCCTGCGTGCGCTGGGCGCCGAGGTCGGCCCTGCGGACGTGCGCCCGGACGATCCCGATGCATTGGCCGCACGTCTGCGCGAATTGGCCGCTGCCGGCACGCGCCTGGTGTTGTGCACCGGCGGCACCGGCTTCGGTCCCCGCGACCGCACTCCTGACGCACTGGCGCAAGTCGCCGACCGGCGCGTGGCCGGCATCGGCGAGATGTTCCGCAGCGAAAGCAGCCAGCACACGCCGCTGGCCTGGTTGAGCAATGCCGACGCGGTACTGGTCGGCGACTCGCTGGTGATCGCCTTGCCCGGCAGCCCGAAGGCCGTGGCGCAAGGCATGGACATCCTGGCGCCCATCCTCGCGCATGCCCTGGCCATGGTGGCCGGCGAGGGCCACGCATGAAGCCGGTGCTGCTCGATCCCGACGAGGCGCTTGGCATCATCCTCGATGTCAGCGCAGCGCTGCCGACACAACAGTGTGCCGTGGCTGACGCAATGAACCGCGTGCTGCGCGAATCCGTCGTCAGCCCCGCATCATTGCCGCCGTTCGACAACTCGGCCATGGACGGTTATGCCCTTGGCGGCGGCAAGGAAACATTGCCCGCCGGCACGGAATGGCCTATTGAGGGCGAACAGGCAGCCGGTGACCAGGCCGTGCATGTCGGGCAGGGCGCCTGGGAAATCATGACCGGCGCGCGCATGCCCGACGGCCTGGATCGCGTGATTCCGGTCGAACGCACGGAACGACTGGAACACCCCGCGCGCGTACGCCTGCTGGCCGAGGTGGCGCCGGGGCAGAACGTGCGTCTGGCCGGTACCGACATGGCCAGGGGCGAAACCGCACTGACCGCCGGCATCGTATTGGCGCCGCAGCACTTGATGCTGCTGGCTGCCCTGGGCGTGGCCGAGGTGCCGGTCGCCACGCGGCCACGCGTCGCCGTGCTGTGCACCGGACGCGAACTGGTGGACGATCCCGTGCAACCGCTGGCCTCCGGACAAATCCACAATTCCAGCGGCCCGTTTCTCGCCGCACGCGCGCCATTGGCCGGCGCCGAGCTGGTGCATGGCGAAACCGTGGGCGACGACGCGGATACGTTCATCGCCGCCTTCGAGCGCGCCCGCGCTGCCGGTGCGCGCGTGGTGGCATCCACCGGCGCGGTGTCGATGGGCCGCTACGATTTCGTGCCCCGGGCGCTTGAGCGTCAGGGTGCCGAGGTCCTGTTCCACAAGCTGGCGATCCGTCCCGGCAAACCGCTGCTGTTCGCGCGGCTGGCCGACGGCACGTTGTTCTTCGGTCTGCCCGGCAATCCGATTTCGGTTGCGGTGGGATGGCGCTTTTTCGTCGAGCCAGCGCTTCGGCGCATGCTCGGGTTGCCGCGCGAACGACCCTGGCGCGTGCCGCTGGCCACCGATTACGCGCAAAAGCGAAGCCTGCGTTTTCATCTGAAATCAAAAGTCACGCTGGATCGTGAGGGTCGCCTGGCAGTCGCCGTGCTACCGGGGCAGCAGTCCTACCGCATCCGTCCGCTGGCCGAAGCCAATGCCTGGGTGGTGACATCTTCCGACACGACCGCATTGCCGGCGGGTTCGCTGGTGGATGTCCATGGTCTCGGCCACCTGGAAAGCCCGGTGCCCGTCTGGAGCGAAACATGAAGACACGGATCGCCCTCTACGGCGCCTTGCGCGACGCCGATCCGAGCGGCCATGTGGATCTGGACGTGCCCGCGGGCTGCGATATTGCCGGCTTGCGCCAGTTGCTGATCCGGCATTTGCGACAACACGCACCGGGCATCGGCGCGGGACTGGTCGAACGTTCGGCTTTCGCCAGCGCCGAGGAAATCCTGCACGATGCGCGCAGCGTTCCCGAAGGTGTGGAACTGGCCGTGCTGCCTCCGGTGAGTGGAGGCTGACATGGACGGATTGCACGTTGCCGTGGTCGACATCCGCGAGACGAAGCTGGACATCGCCGCGGCGCTCGACTTCGTGTACGACCCGCGCTTCGGCGGCATCGCCAGCTTCATCGGCCGCGTGCGCGAGCACAACCTGGGCCGTATCGTCACCGGCATCACCTACGACTTGTTCGAGCCGCTGGCGCTCAACACCTTTCGTGCCATCGGCGAAAAGGCCCGCGACGAAGTGGGTGAACCGCTCAAGCTCTACATCGCACATGCCAAGGGCGATCTCGGCATCGGCGATCCAGCCGTCATCGTCGCCGCCGGCACGCCGCATCGCGACGAAGCGTTCCGCGCCTGTCGGTTGGCCATCGAAGCCGTCAAACACGAAGCGCCGATCTGGAAGCAGGAGCACTACATCGACGGTGACAGCGCCTGGAGCGAAGGCTGCTCACTGTGCGAAGAACAACGCGAAAGCGAGCTGCAGCGTCAGGGCGAAACCGGCCATGGCCACGCGCATTGACGCCACGCGTTCGATAGGCATCGTGCTGGCCGGCGGCCAGTCCACGCGCATGGGCAAGGACAAGGCGATGCTGCGTTGGAATGGACGTCCATTGATCGAGCATCAACTTGCCTTGCTGCGCGCCGCCGGTGTCGACGAGGCCCGCGCCAGTGGCCACCGCCCCGCTTACGACGGCATCGCCGATGCGCTGCCGCAAATCGGGCCGCTGGGAGGCCTGGCGGGCGTTGCCGCCGAACTGGCAGACGATGCGGAGCTGCTGGTGATTCCCGTCGACATGCCGTTGCTGACTCCGGCACTGCTGCAACGCCTGCGCTTCGAAAGTCGTCAGTCGCCATGCCTGCGCTTCATGGATCACGTGTTGCCGATGCGCCTGCGTTTGAATGCATGCTGTCGCACGCGCCTGGACGACTTGCTGCACGAGGACGATCCACGCCGACGTTCGCTGCGCGCGTTGCAACATGCCATGGGCGTCGAGGAAATCGCCTTGTCATCGGACGAAGCAGCGCAATTGACCGATTGCAACACCGAAGCCACCTGGAAGGAGGTCGGCGCATGAGAGTGCAACAGCAGGAACAGTCGCTGCGCTTGCGCATCGACGAGACGGAATTGGCCCGATTGCTGGCAGGGGATGCGGTGCAAAACGAAACCTGCTGGCCCGATGGCCGCATCGAACGGCAGTGCCTGACATTGGCCGAACAACTCGATTGGCAACGTGACGATGACGGCTGGCGCGTGACGTTGCCCGCATCCGAAGTCCATGCGTTGGCAGCCCGGCTGCCAAGTCGCGACGGCCTGTCATGGGAGATGCCAGTGCCGGGCGGGGAAGCCTTGCGCATCCTGTTCGACGTGGACGTGCGCGACAGCACGCGCAAGCGCCATGCCCATCGGAAACACGACGCATGAATCGCGTCCTTCGTCTGCTGCATGGCGCAGCGCTTTTGCTGCTGCTCGCCACGACCGCGCTGGCCGGCGATGCACCCGTGCTCCGCGTCGCCTACGCCGGTTCGATGGGCACGGTCATGGACGGCGCGCTGGGTCCCGCCTTCGCCCATGCGCATCATGCGAACTATCAGGGTATCGGCCAGGGCTCGTATGCACTGGCGCGCTTGCTGGTCGGTCATCAGATGCAGGCCGATGTCTTCGTCGGTATCACGCCGGGGCCGATCAAGGTGCTGAAAAAAGCCGGCCTCGTGAAACAGGCCGTGCCGGTAGCCAGTACGCGCATGGTGGTGATCTACAGTCCGAAAAGCCGTTTCGCCGCCGACTTCGCCGCCGCCGCGAAAGGACTCAAGCCCTGGTACGACGTGCTGCGCGAGCCGGGCCTGCGACTGGGGCGCACCGATCCCGCCGTCGATCCGCAAGGCGCCAATGCGTTGCTCACTCTGCAACTGGCCGCGCTTTACTATCATCAGCCGCACCTGTTGCGGGAAGTGGCCGGCGACTTGCAGAACCATCGCCAGATTTTTGCCGAAACGTCGCTGATGTCGCGGCTGGAAGCCGGGCAGATCGATGCGGCCATCGGTTATTACAGCGCCGCGCGCTCGCATCATCTGCCCACCATCAAGCTGCCCGGACAGATCGACCTGGCGCATCCGTCCATGCAGGCAAACTGGTATGCCAAGGCCGGCCTCACCCTGAAAAACGGCAAAACGCTGCATGCACGGCCACTGGTGTTTTATGCGGCTGTCCTGGACAACGCGAAGCAGCCGGCGCTGGGCCATGACTTCGTGCGTTTCCTGCAAGGCAGGCAAGGGCAGGCCATGCTGCACAAGCATGGCTACGGTCCGCCGCACGGAGGCAGTCCGTGACGACAAGCCGCAGCGCGACGACGCCACGCATCCACCTGTCGGCATGGGTGGGCGGTCTGGCATTGCTGTTGCTGGCGGCGCCTTTCGTCGGCCTGCTGCTGGCCACGGATTGGCGGCATTTCGGCTTCGCTGCCGGCGATGGCGGCGCCGTGGCCGT
>DASSTF010000248.1:0-3994 GCA_035708045.1 Rhodanobacteraceae bacterium
CAAAACCCCGGTGAACCGGGGTTTTGCAGGAATCGTCTGGAGCGGGAAACGAGACTCGAACTCGCGACCCCGACCTTGGCAAGGTCGTGCTCTACCAACTGAGCTATTCCCGCCCGGGAGCCGCGTATGTTACCGGCTTGGTAAAACCTGTCAAGACTCGATGGGCATTTTTTTCGCTTGCGACGAATGCCGGTCAGACGCCCTCGCCGTGGTTGTCGTCCCTGAACGACGGCCACGCGGCATGCAGGTACACCAGACCCGACCAGATCGTCAGCACCGCGGCAATCGCCAGCAGGGTTTCGCCGACGTACCAGTAGCGCAGCAATGCGGCGTCACGGTCGTGCTCCAGCAGCAATACCACGATGGCGATGATCTGCATGACCGTCTTGACCTTGCCCACCATGGCCACGCGCACGCGCGAACGCAGACCGATGCTGGCCATCCACTCGCGCAGGGCCGACACGCCGATCTCGCGCCCGACGATCACCGCGCTGACAATGGCCATCAACGCCGTGTGATGGCTCTGCACCAGCAGGAACAGCGTGACCGCCACCATCAGCTTGTCGGCCACCGGGTCGAGGAAGGCGCCGAAATTGGACGTCTGGTTCCAGCGTCGGGCCAGCCAGCCGTCGAGCCAGTCGGTCACCGAAGCCAGCACGAACACCACCGCCGCGCCGATGTTGGCGAAGCGCAGCGGAATGCCGTGATACATCGCATGCGAGTAGTACACCAGCACCATCACCGGCAGCAGCAATATGCGGAACAGGGTGAGCCAGGTGGGAAAATTGATGCGCATGCTGAAATCCGGCTGAAGTCGGGAATGTGATTGTCTCAGGTTTTGCATGAACCGATTTTGCGTCAGGCATTCAGCCATGCAGGGCCGCGTATATGCGTTCGGCCAGGCCGCGGTTGATGCCGCTGACCTGCATCAATTCGTCGATGCCCGCCGCCTCGACGCCGCGCAAGCCGCCAAAGGCCTTCAGCAGCGCCGAGCGTCGTCGTGCTCCCACGCCCGGCACGTCTTCCAGCACGCTGCGATCGCGCGCCTTCTGGCGGCGCTTGCGATGCCCGCTGATGGCGAACCGGTGCGATTCGTCGCGCACGGCGTCGATCAGGTGCAGCGCGGGCGAACCGGAACCCGGATGCAACGTGCGACCGCTGTCGGCCAGGATCAGTTCCTCGTCGCCGGCGCGTCGTGCCGGGCCTTTGGCCACGCCGACCACACGCAAGCCTTCCACGCCCAGTTCCTTGAGCACATCCAGCGCCTGCCGCACCTGGCCGCGCCCACCGTCGATGAGCAGAATGTCGGGCCGCGCGCCCTCGCCCGCGGCTACGCGCCGGAAACGCCGCGTCAGGGCCTGGTGCATCGCGGCGTAGTCGTCGCCCGGCGTGATGCCGCTGATGTTGAAGCGCCGGTAATGCGATTTCTCCGGCCCTTCCGGCCCGAACACCACGCAGGACGCCACCGTGGCCTCGCCGCGGGTGTGGCTGATATCAAAACATTCGATGCGCCGTGGTGGCGCTTCCAGGCCGAGCAGTTTCTGCAGGTCGTCGAAACGGCGAACCAGCGTCTGGCGGCTGGCCAGACGCGAAGTCAGGCCGGCCATGGCATTGCGTGCGGCAAGATCGAGGAACCGGGCCCGTTCGCCGCGCACCGAGGATTTCACGCTGACGGCATGGCCGGCATGGTCACTCAATGCCTCGGCCAACGCTTCACGATCGTCCACGGCATCGCTCAGCACCAGCTCGCGCGGCACCGGGCGCTCCAGGTAATACTGCGCCACGAACTGCTGCAGCACGTCGCCGGCGCTGGCATCCAGCGGCAGACGCTGGAAAAAGTCGCGCGAGCCCATGGACACGCCGTGGCGGAAAAACAGCACGCTGACGCAGGCCATGCCCGACTCGATGCGGCAGGCCAGCACGTCCATGTCGTTGCTGGCGCCCTGCACGTGATTCTGCGCCTGCAACTTGCGCAAGGCGGCGACCTGGTCGCGCAGCATGGCGGCACGCTCGAAATCGAGGTCGGCGCTGGCTGCCTCCATGGATATCGTGAGGTCGTCGATGATCTCGGTACTTTTGCCTTCCAGAAACATTTCCGCGTGGCGCACGTCGCGCTGGTAGTCCGCCACGCCGATCAGGTTCACGCACGGCCCGCTGCAACGGCCGATCTGGTATTGCAGGCAGGGGCGCGAGCGGTTGCGGAAGTAGCTGTCCTCGCACTGGCGCACCTTGAACAGCTTCTGCATCAGATTGAGGCTTTCGCGCACCACCGACACGCTCGGGAACGGCCCGAAGTAGCGCCCCGGTTTGCTCTTGGCGCCACGATGCAGGGCCAGGCGCGGATAATCCTCGCCGCTGGACAGGTAGATGTAGGGATAGCTTTTGTCGTCGCGCAGCAGGATGTTGTAGTGCGGCTTGAGCGACTTGATCAGCTGCGACTCCAGCACCAGCGCCTCGGTGGCGGTGCGGGTCACGGTGACCTCGGCGCGCGCGATCTGCGCCACCATGGCGGCGATGCGCGGCTCCATGCGCGGGCGCAGGAAGTAGCTGCCCACGCGCTTTTTCAGATTGGCGGCCTTGCCCACGTACAACAGCCTGTCGTCGGCGTCGAAATAACGATAGACGCCGGGCGACGTGGTCAGGTTGCGGACAAATGCCTTGCCGTCGAAGGGCGGAGATGGTGCGTCGGCCATTTACCCATTTTAGCTTGCACGATCTCAAACCGTAGGGCACCTCGAAAAACCGACAAATCGCGAGAACGAAGTCCGTTCGCCCTGAGGTATCGAAGGGCAGTCTCCAAGTATCCCGCACCGTTCATGGTTCGATACCTCACCACGAACGGAAATAGATCTTGGCTAGAACGGGGAAAGGTGGTTTTTCGAGGTTCCCTGTAGGAGCAGGCCTGCCCGCGATTGTCCGGGTTTGCCGCAACCCCGAACAATCGCGGGCAGGCCCGCTCCTACACAGTCAGCCGCCGATGTTGTCGGTCTGCTCGATGAACTTGACCGCGTTGTCGTGCAGCTTCTTCAGCGACGGCACGTGGGCGTAGACCATGTGGCCCGACGGGTACCAGTGGTAGGAAATGTTCTTCTGCAACGAAGCGGGAATCGGCAGATGCGCCATCTCGTATTCGGCGGTGAAGAACGGCGTGGCCAGATCGTAGTAACCACCGTTCAGCATGACCTTGAGATCGGGATTGGTCTTCATCGCCGTCGCCAGATCGCCCATCACGTTGAGCGTGCCGCGATGGTGATGATGCTTCATGCTCCAGTGATCGATGTCGGCATACAGGCGGTAGTGCATGCCCTTGCCGAAATCCAGCGTCTTGCGCACGTAGTCGTTGAACGCGGCCACGTACGCGGAGCTGATCGCCGAAGACTGCGGGTCGTATTCCGAACCCTTGCTCAACGGATCCAGCGACGGACCGGAAAAGCGGGTATCCAGGCGGCCGGTCGTATTCGTGTTCTTGCCCAGCAATTCATGCTCGAACATGCCGCCGCTGACACGCAGATCGGCCTTCATCAGATAGTCCACCGGAAGCCCGATGTACTGGTGCAGCTTTTCGGCCACGGCCTGCTTCTGCGCCTGCGGCAGGTTCGCGCCCAGCATCAGCGCCAGTGTGTATTCGTGGGTAGCATAGTGCTCCACTTCCTTGAGGAACGCGTCGAGGTCGGCCGGCTGGTTGGGCAGCTTGTGGTGATACCAGGCCGTGGCGGCGAACGTCGGCAACGCGCCGATGTAGGCCACGTCTTCGCCGGGGTTGTACTTGGGTCCGTCAATGCTGAAGTCGAAGTTTAGGATCTGCGACAACAACATCACGCCGTTCAGATCGATGCTGTCCTCGTTTTGCAGGATGTTGGCGAGAACCGCCGAGCGCGTCGTGCCGTAGCTTTCGCCGAACAGGTACTTGGGCGAGTTCCAGCGACCGTATTTGGACAGGAATTGCCGGATGAACTGCGCGAAGGCATGCGCGTCGCCATCGACGCTGTAGATG
>DASSTF010000249.1:0-2954 GCA_035708045.1 Rhodanobacteraceae bacterium
GTCCGTGACATGGTGTTGCCAGACATCGGTGGCGTCGAGTACGGCATTGGCGAAGTCGGTGCTCAGCCGGGACAGTTCGTTGGCGATGGCGCGGAAGCGGCTGCGCGCCGGGTCTTCCAGCGCCACGCCGGACAGGCGGAAGTCGCGCAGGGCGTGATCCAGCGCGGCGCGGTACGCGGGCGGCAAGTCGTCGCCGGCCTGGTCGGACACGGCCTTGACCGCGGCGTACAACGCACGGTTCTGGCCCAGCGCGCTGGAAAAATCGGTGATCTTTTCCTGCGCCGCCATGTAGGCCTCTCGCAGTGCCGGCGTGTCGGCCACGGCATGCAGATGGCTGACCGGCGCCCAGGCGTGGGCAAGGCGCTGTTCCAGCCGTTCCTGCACCAGCATGACGCGCTCGAAGTCACGCCCGGCATCGTCCGCGGTCAGGGCATCGATGGCCGTGCGGTAGTCGGTCAGGATGGCGTCGATGGCCGGCACCACGTGTTCGGCGCGGATGGCGGAAAAGCGCGGCAGGCCGGTTTCGGCAAGCAGGGGATTGTCGTTGGACATACGCTGGGCGGGTTGCAGGGGTGCTCCAAGCGTGGTGCTGCCGATACCTGAAATCAAGGGATATGATGGCCGGGCCGTCTTGAAGCGTGAGGATCGGACACCGATGCCACCGGCCCTGCTCGATACGCAAAACCTGCTGCGCCGCAACCTGGTGTTCGGCCATTTGAGCGACGTGGAACTCCGGTCGGTGGAGCGCGAGATGGCGGCGATGTCGGTGCCCGGCGGGCAATTGCTGTTTGCCCGTGGCGAGCCGCCGGATGCGTTGTACGTGCTAAAGTCCGGCAGCCTCGGCGCCTTTCTTGTGCCCGAAGCCGGCGGCGCGCCGCAGCTGGTCAGTCTGGTCGACAGCGGGCAGACGATCGGCGCGTTCGGCATGCTGACGCGCCAGGAGCGCGCCTTCGACCTGCGCGCGTTGCGCGATTCGGAGTTGTTGCGCTTGCCGCGCGAAGGTTTCGACGCACTGATCCGCGAGCACCCGCAAGCCATCCTCGGCGCCGCGCAACTGGCGCTGGAGCGGCTGCTGGAAGAAAACCAGAACCCGCCGACGATCCTGCCGCACACGTTTGCCGTGTTGCCGTTCGACCACCACGTGCCGGTACGCGAACTGGCCGAGCAATTGCGTCATGCGCTGCAGCCCTATGGCGACTGTTTGCTGATCGACGCGGCGACGGGCAAGGGCCACGACTCCGGCTGGTTTGCCGAACGCGAGCACGAGGTGCGCTTCGTCCTGTATGTCGATGAAGGCGCCGATCCGCTGTGGCGCGAACTGTGCCGGCGCCAGGCCGACGCCCTGCTGCTGGTGGTCAACGCCGGTCGTCGCGAGGAAGCCTGGCCCGACCGCGCGGCGCTGGACGAGCATGCGGCCTGGGAACGACCGCGCTACCTGCTGTTGCAGCATCCGGGCGCGGACATCCTGCCGGGTGCGGCGCGGCGCTGGCACGGGGCGTTCACGCGTCCGGTGCGGCAGCACCACGTGCGCAGCGGCCAACAGGAGCGCGACCTTGCGCGGCTGGCGCGACTGCTGACGCGGCACAGCACCGGGCTGGTCTTTTCCGGCGGTGGCGCGCGCGGCTTTGCCGCCATCGGCGTGGTGCGCGCGTTGCGCGAGGCGGGTATCGAAATCGATGCGGTCGGCGGCACCAGCATCGGGGCGATCATCGGCGCCGGCGTGGCCATGGAGTGGGACGACGCGCGCCTGTATCAAACCTACAAGCGCGCCTTCGTCGATGGACGGCCATTGTCCGACCGCACTTTCCCGCTGGTGGCCCTCAGCCGTGGCCGGCGCACCGTGAACCTGTTGCGCGAGGTCAACGGCGAACATGACATCGAGGACTTGCCGCTGTCCTACTTCTGCGTGGTGTCCAACCTCACCAGCGGTCGCGCCGAGATACGCCACGCCGGACGGCTGTGGTTCTGGCTGCGCGCCTCCAGCGCCATTCCCGGCATCCTGCCGCCGGTGCTGCACCGGGGTCAGGTCTACGTGGACGGCGCGGTCATCAACAACCTGCCCACCGACGTGATGCGCGATACCGGCGTGGCCAACATCATCGCCTGCGACATCAGCGCCGACGATGCCGTGAGCGCGCGCATCGAGGAATGCTTCCTGCCTTCGGCCTGGCAAGTGCTGATGCAATCGTCGAGCCACGTTCGGCCCGGCTTGCTGCCGATCCTGCTGCGCGCCGGTATGGTCAACACCGAAGCGGCCAGCGTGCGTCGGCGCGAACTGGCCGACCGTCTGCTGACGCCAGCGTTGTCCGAGGTCGGCCTGCTCGACTGGAAAGCCTACGACCATGCCATCGAAGCGGGCTACCGGCACACCCGGCGTGCGCTGGAAGACGGCACATGGCAGGCCGCGGGCAGCCGTACAATGGGCGCATGACATCGATTCGACCCTGGAACGGCATCCATCCGCGCATCGGCCAGCGCGTCTACGTCGACCCGGCCGCCACCGTCATCGGCGACGTGCATCTGGACGACGACGTCTCGGTGTGGCCCGGCGCCGTCATCCGCGGTGACGTGCACCACATCCGCATCGGCGCGCGCAGCAACATCCAGGATGGCGCCGTCATCCACGTCACCCACGACGGCCCGTACACGCCCGGCGGCCAGCCCTGCCTGATCGGCGCGGACGTCACCATCGGCCACGGTGCGGTGGTGCACGCCTGCACGCTCGGCGATGCCTGCCTGATCGGCATGCACGCCACCGTTCTCGATAACGCGGTCGTCGAGGATCACGCCATGGTCGGCGCCGGTGCGTTGATCGCGCCGGGCAAGCGCGTGGGGTCGGGCGAGCTGTGGCTGGGCAACCCGGCGCGCATGGTGCGCAAGCTGGATGCGCGCGCCATCGAGCAGCTGGATTATTCGGCGGCGCATTACGTCAAGCTCAAGAACCGCTATCTGCA
>DASSTF010000250.1:0-7661 GCA_035708045.1 Rhodanobacteraceae bacterium
TGATGGAGGTTTGCATGAGGAAAGTTGGATAAATCGAAAACTCCCCGTTCGTCCTGAGGTATCGAAGGACAACAGCCCCAGCCTTCCTGAACTCCTCTCCATCATCGCAAATGCTCAGGTAATGGATTTTTGGTACCCCAAGCCAATTGCTGGACGCGTTTCCAATCACCGTGTATCAACGCCTCTTTCTTGGATCTGTTCCAGCCTTTGATCTGTCGTTCGTTGGCCAAGGCTTCTTCGCGGGTGGTGAAAGGTTGCGAGAAGGCCAGTGCTACAGGTCTACGGTTGTGGGTATAGCCGCCGAGTTCGCCGGTTTCGTGTTGGGCAATGCGTTCTTCTAGATTGTCCGTGTGGCCGGTGTAGTAGGAGTTGTCGGCGCAGTGCAGGATGTAGACCCAGAAGGCCATGGTGCAGTCCTTTTGCGGCGGGTGGTGGAGGCTGAGGCTGTTGTCCTTCGATACCTCAGGACGAACGGGAACATCATCGAAACATCATGATGCAAAAAATAATCGAAAACGAAAATTCACCGTTCGCCCTGAGGTATCGAAGGGCAAACAGCGCGATCTCCATTCCTCATCTTCAATTCGAAACCAGCTTCGCGCTGCGCTGTTTGATTTCCACGTCCAGCACTTCGTGGTTCACCGAATAGTCGATGGCCAAGTCGATCAAATGTACGCCTCCTTCACTGAAGGCGCGTTCAAGCGTGGGCGCGAATTCGTCGGCAGTGGCGGGGCGGTGGCCGTGGGCGCCGTGGGCTTCGGCGAAGGCGACGAAGTCGGGGTTGCCGAAGTCCATGGCGTAGTCTTCGAAACCCATGTCGGCCTGTTTCCAGCGGATCATGCCGTAGCCGCCGTCGCGCAGCAGCAGGATCACCAGATCCATTTTCAGGCGTACGGCGGTTTCCAGTTCCTGCGCGTTCATCATGAGACCGCCATCGCCGCAGATGGCCATGACGCGACGCTCCGGGTGCACCAGCTTCGCGCCCATGGCTGAGGGCAGACCGGCGCCCATGGAAGCCAGCGCGTTGTCGAGCAGTATGGTGTTGGACTGGCGCGCCTTGTAGTAGCGCGCATACCAGATCTTGTACATGCCGTTGTCCAGGCAGACCATGCCGTCATCGGGCATGATCTTGCGCGTGTCGGCGACCACGCGTGCCGGATGCATGGGGAAACGATCATCCTCGGCGTGCTCGCCAAGCTGTGCGCGGAAGGCCTTGCGCACGGTGTCGAAGAAACTGAAGTCCCAGCGCTCCTGCGGCTCGACGGCTTCGACCAGACGCTCGACGGTGTGCGCGATGTCGCCGACCACCTCGATCTGCGGGAAGTACACCGCATCCACCTGCGCGGACGAGAAGTTGATGTGGATGACGGTGCGCCGCCCCTTGCGCATGAAGAACGGCGGTTTCTCGACCACGTCGTGGCCGACGTTGATGATGGTGTCGGCCGCGTCGATGGCGCGGTGCACGAAGTCGCCGTCGGACAGCGCGGCATTGCCCAGCCACAAGGGATGCTCCTCGTCGATCACGCCCTTGCCCATCTGGGTGGTGAAGAAGGGAATGGCCAGCTTGTCGATGAAGTCGCGCAGGGCGACGGCGGTGCGCTGCCGGTTGGCGCCGGCGCCGATCATCAGGATCGGGTGTTTCGCCTGCGTGATGGCCTCGGCGGCCTGCACCAGCGCGGCTTCGTCGGCGGAAGGGCGGCGTGCGTATTCGGTGGGCAGCATGACCGGGTTGTCCACCTCGTCGCGGGCGACGTCCTCGGGCAATTCCAGGTGCACGGCACCGGGACGTTCCTCCTCGGCCTGGCGGAAGGCTTCGCGGATGCGTGCGGGGATGGTCTGCGCCGACACGAGTTGCTGGGTGTACTTGGTCAGCGGATGCATCATGCCGACCACGTCGACCAGCTGGAACAGGCCCTGCTTGTGCAGGCGGATGGGTTTCTGGCCGGTGATCATCAGCATCGGCATGGCGCCGAGCTGGGCGTAGGCGGCGGCGGTGACCAGATTGGTTGCACCCGGCCCCAGCGTGGACATGGCGACGCCGGCCTTGCCGGTCAGGCGGCCCCAGGTGGCGGCCATGAAACCGGCAGCCTGTTCGTGGCGGGTGACGATGAGGCGGATGTCCGAATGCCGGAGCGATTCCACCAGGTCGAGGTTTTCCTCGCCGGGCACACCGAAGATGCATTTCACGCCTTCGGCTTCGAGGGCCTTGACGAACAGGTCGGATGCTTTCATGAATGTCTCCTGGTGGTTTGTGCCTTCGACCGTTTTTCGTAACCGTTTCGTATCCGCTTGTTGTAGGAGCCTGCCTGCAGGCGATTGCATGATTATTCGGCAAATCTCATGCAATCGCCTGCAGGCAGGCTCCTACGATGAGTTTCGTGATGGCTTGTCCAGACGCTTCAGTCGCATGTTTCCGTCGGCCAGACGCGCGGTGATTTCGGCGCCGCCGGCAACGCTGGCGAACGAACGCACCACGCGCTGGTCGGCATCAAGCAGAATGGCGTAGCCGCGTTCCAATGTGGCCAGCGGGCTGACGGCGTGCAGCGCACGGCCGGATTGTTCCAACTGGGCGCGTTGATGCACCAGTTGTTGCCGCATGCCGACGCCGAGGCGTCGCATCCACTCGTCCACCTGGCGTTGCAACAAATCCAGGCGCTGGCGCGGGTGTTGCGCCTGCAGACGCGTGCCGAGCGATTGCAGACGCGATTGCCGTTGCCCGACATCGTGCTTTGCCCACTGGCGCAAACGGGCCCGCACCGCCAGCAGGCGCTCGTTGCCCTGGGCCAACCGCCGTTGCGGACTTTGCGCCTGCAGGCGTGCCTGCAAATGATCCAGACGCTGGCCCGGAGCCTGCAACGCGCGCGTGATGGCATCGACGACATGGTTGCGTTGGCGTTGCAGGCGGTGCTGCAGATCGGCGCTGTCCGGCACCAGCAATTCCGCTGCCGCCGATGGCGTGGGCGCGCGCAGATCGGCCACGAAATCGCTGATGGTGAAATCGATTTCGTGGCCCACGGCGGACACAACGGGAATCGCGCTGGCATGGATGGCGCGCGCCACGGCTTCTTCGTTGAACGCCCACAGATCCTCCAGCGAACCGCCGCCGCGCGTCACCAGCAGAACATCATGGCGTCCGGCGCGATTGGCTTTCTGCAACATGGCGACGATGGCCGGTGGCGCTTCCTTGCCCTGCACCGGCACGGGCAGCACGTCGACCTCGGCCAGCGGAAAGCGCCGAGCCAGCACATTCAGCACATCGCGGATGGCGGCGCCGCTGGGCGAAGTGATGACACCGATGCGACGTGCGAAGAGGGGCAGGGGCTTTTTCAGAGCCTCGTCGAACAGGCCCTCGGCCTTGAGGCGCGCCTTGAGTTCCTCGAACTGGCGTTGCAGCGCGCCTTCGCCGGCTTCCTCCATGTGTTCGACGATGAGCTGGTAATCGCCACGCGCCTCGTACAGACCGACCCGCGCGCGCACCAGCACCTTGTCGCCCGCTACCGGGCGGAATTTCAGCCACGTGCTCTGCGGCTTGAACATGGCGCAGCGGATCTGCGCGTTGGCGTCCTTGAGCGTGAAATAAAGATGCCCGGACGCCGGGCGCGCGATGTTGGACAGCTCGCCTTCCACCCACACCTGGGGCAGGGCGTCGGCCAGCAGGTCGCGCACCAGACGGTTGAGCGCCGATGGCGTGAGGATGTGGCGGTTGGCCGATGCGGGCATGGCGGGTTCAGTCATCTTCGTCGTTTCGTTCCCGGGCCGCACGGCGGCGCAGCGTCATCCAACGCGCGCCGAGGCTCACGGCAATCCACAAAATCACGGCAGCCAGCGGCCAGCCCAGTATGGCCGGCCAGAGAATGCCGAGTATGCCAAGCGCCAGCAACGCCAGCGCGCCCCATGCCAGTGGCGTCGATTCGGCATGACCGAGCACGCGGCGATCGGTCAGCGCCGCGCCCACGGTATGGGCGAGACGCATGGCGCCGGCCGCCGCACGACCACCGCTGCCGCGACCATGGTGTCCGCCGACGTGATGGCGTTCGCCGTGGACGCGTTTGCCGCGCCGGTAGCGGCGTGGCGCCAGCACGATTTCGGTGGCGTTGGCGAGGTCGTTTTCGTATTGCGTCTGCATCTGTCCGGCGAAACCACTGTCCTCGATGGCGACATCCAGTTCGCAGTTGCCCAGCCAGCTTGCCAGGTTGAGATTGGACGACCCCACGCGCGCCCATTGGCTGTCGGCCACGGCGGTCTTGGCATGCAGCATGGAACCTTTCCACTCGAATACTCGCACGCCGGCTTCCAGCAACGGCCGATAACCGGCGCGCGACATGCCGGCCACCAGCGGAATGTCGCTGGCGCCCGGCACCAGCAGGCGCACGTCCACACCGTCGTGCGCGGCCGAGGCCAGCGCCTGCACGTAGGGCGCGACGCCGACGAAATAGGCGTCGGTCAGCCACAACGTCTTGCGGGCCATGGCGGCGATCATGTGATCCAGCCGATACACACCGGCAGTGTTGGGTTGGGTGGCGATCAGGCGCAACGTCATGTTGCCGGCGACGGGCAGCGCGGCCATGTCGGCGATGGCCGTGTCGGGCAATGGCGCGCCGAGGCTGGCCCAGCTTTCGGCAAAGGCATGCTGCAACTGGGCCAGCACAGGGCCGTGCAGGGCCACGCCGGTATCGCGCCACGGCGGCAATTCGCGTTCCGGCCGTCCCAGCCATTGCGCGCTGATGCACACGCCGGACAGAAATCCCGCCGTGTCGTCCACGACCAGCATCTTGCGATGGTCGCGGCTGACGAAGGTCAGCGGCCTGAGCGGGTGGGGCGGCCCGTAGACGCGCACCTCGCCACCGGCTTCGAGCAGGGGTTTCCAGAACGATCGCCGGGACTGGCCGAAACAGCCCATCCAGTCGCGGATGACGCAAACCTGCACGCCGGCGCGGGCGCGATCGACCAGGGTGTCGCGGAAGGCGCGTCCGATGCGGTCGTTGCGGATGAGGTAATTTTCCAGCAGAACCTGCCGCTGCGCCTTGCCGATGGCCGCGAGCCAGGCATCGAAATGCGCCTCGGCATCGATCAGCAGATCGACCCGGTTGCCTCCCAGCAACGGAGCCCCGGCAGCACGGCTGAAAGCGCGTTCGGCCAGCTGGCGGGGCGTGGAGCTGAACGGGGAGTCGGGGGACATGCGATCAGTCTAACCGCTTGCATCGAGCCCGGCTGGATATGCCGTGATTGCATTGCCCGCCACGGAAACGAGATTTCGTAGGGCGGGCACTGCCCGCCGTGGAAATTCGGGTTTGACGAAATCCGCGTCAGTTGCCGGGTGCCTCATGGCGGGCAGTGTCCGCCCTACGGATCCGGCACGTGGCGACGCATCATTGCAGTATCCTTGGCATTCTTTCCAACCTGTTTTAGCCCACCATGACTTCCACGCTTTCCGCCGAAGCCGATTCCCTCTCACCCATCGGCCCCTTGCCGCGTCGTCACAGCGTCGGCGTGCGCATCGGCAATGTCCGTGTCGGCGGCGGTGCGCCGGTCGTCGTGCAGTCGATGACCAACACCGATACCGCCGACGTGGATGGCACTGCGCGCCAGGTGGCGGAGCTGTCCCGCGCGGGTTCGGAGCTGGTGCGCATCACCGTCAACACGAAGGAGGCCGCCGCCGCCGTGCCGCGCATCCGCGAGCGCCTGGACATGATGGGCGTATCGGTACCGCTGGTGGGCGATTTCCATTACAACGGCCACCAGTTGCTGGAAGGCGAGCCGGCCTGCGCCGAGGCGCTGGCGAAGTACCGCATCAACCCCGGCAATGTCGGCTTCGGCAAGAAGCGCGACACCCAGTTTGCCAGCATCATCGAGAAGGCACTGACGTACGGCAAGCCGGTGCGCATCGGCGTCAACTGGGGTTCGCTGGATCAGGCCATGCTGGCCGCGTTGATGGACGAGAACAGCCGGCGCGCCGAGCCATGGGATGCTGCGCGCTTGAGCCGCGAGGCGCTGATCCGTTCGGCGCTGGATTCGGCGGTGCAGGCCGAGGAGTTGGGACTGACGCGCGACCGCATCATTCTGTCGTGCAAAGTATCCGGCGTGCAGGATCTGATTGCTGTCTACCGCGACCTTGCCGCGCGCTGCGATTACGCACTGCATTTGGGTCTGACCGAAGCCGGCATGGGTTCCAAGGGCATCGTCGCGTCCACCGCGGCGCTGGCGGTGCTTCTGCAGGAAGGCATCGGCGACACCATCCGCATTTCGCTGACGCCCGAGCCGGGCGCATCGCGCACGCAGGAAGTCATCGTCGCGCAGGAGTTGTTGCAGACCATGGGACTGCGCGCCTTCACGCCGCTGGTGACGGCGTGCCCCGGTTGCGGGCGCACCACCAGCGAGTTTTTCCAGGTGCTGGCGCGTACCGTGCAGGATCATGTGCGCACGCGCATGCCCGAATGGCGCATCCGTTATCCGGGCGCCGAAAACCTTTCGCTGGCGGTCATGGGCTGCGTGGTCAACGGGCCCGGCGAGTCGCGTCACGCCAACATCGGCATCTCGCTGCCCGGCACCGGCGAGGCGCCGGCGGCGCCGGTGTTCGTCGATGGCAAGAAGACCGTCACATTGCGCGGCGAAAACATTGCCCGGGAATTCGTCGGCATCGTCGACGAGTATGTCGCCACGCATTACGGTGCCGATCACGCTTGAGCGCGCTTGCTTTATGCGTGTGTAGGAGCGGTGGCAGCCGCGATTGCTCTGGCCGCAAACCATTTTCAACGCATTTTCAACGCCAGGTCGGTCGGACCTTCCAGCCCTCCTACCCGCTAGAAACCGAAATCCTGGATGGGGACGGGCGCTTCGATCCTGAAGGCGTCCGACGCCGGATTCGTTTGTGACAGGGCGTCCAGCTGCATCAGGTAATCGCGTCGCGGCATGTCCCGGGCGCCCATGCGGTAGAGATGGGGATTGCCGACCTGCGCGTCGAGCAGGGGAAAACCCCAGCGATGCAGCAACTGCCCGAGGCACGTCAATGCCACCTTGGAGCCACCGCTGACGGCGCTGAACATGGACTCGCCGCAGAACATGCGGCCCACGGCGACGCCGTAGAGTCCACCAATCAGGGTTTCACTATCCCATACTTCGATGCTGTGCGCGTGTTCCGTGGCGTGCAGGGCGGCATAGGCGCGGATCATGTCGTCGGTGATCCAGGTGCCGCCGTGCTGGTCGGCACGCGGCGCGGCGCAGGCCAGCATGATCTCTTGGAACGCCTGGTCGATGGTGACCGTCCAGCGGCTTCGACGCATCTGCTTGCGCAGGGTGCGACCCGGATGCAGGTGCTGCGTGTCGAACACGCAACGAGGATCCGGCGACCACCACAGAATGGGTTCGTCCTGTCCATACCAGGGAAAAATGCCGTGTCGATAGGCCGCCAGCAGTCGCTCCATCGACAAGTCGCCACCCAGCGCCAGCAATCCATCCGGCTCACGCAGCGCCTGCGCCGGCGGCGGAAAATGCGCCGGTGAGCCGGGGCGGATCCAGGCGATGGGCAGATGGGTCATGGGGTCATTTTAGGGGCGAGGGGTGAGAGGCGAGTAGCGAGGGCGCTCTGGTTGGTGCTTCACGGGGACATTCGAATCAACGCGCCCTCGCTACTCGTCTCTCGCCCCTCGCTCCTCACCATCATC
>DASSTF010000251.1:0-2985 GCA_035708045.1 Rhodanobacteraceae bacterium
TCCAGCGCGGACGGCAATTCGGCCAGTGCATCCGCTTCGGCGAGGTCGTATTCGGCGTAGGCCTTGAACGACAGCGCGGCCACCCGCGTGCCGGGCTCCACGTTCGTCACCGCGCTGCCGACCGCGTCGACTACGCCCCAGCCCTCATGCCCGAGGTCGCCGGGCGGCAACGGGTAATCGAACCAGTCGCGGCCCTCGAAGGCGGGAAGGTTGGAAGCGCATACGCCGCAACCCTGCAGACGCAGGCGCACCTGGGTCGGTGCCGGTTGCGGGAGCGCTACTTCATGGATGTCGAAACGACCGGGTTCGACCAGAACCGCGGCGCGCATGGTGGCGCCGTCCTGCGCTGCATGCTGGCTCAAATGACCTCCACGCGTTCACAAGGAAAGGCCGATCATGGCGTGGGCCGCCTTGAGGAAAAATGAACAACACAGGGTGGAATGGCACTTACTTAAGCATGCAGTCGCTCTCAAACCGTTCGCGCTGAGCGTAGCCCGCGTAGCGGGCGAAGTCGAAGCGCATCCGGCAAGTCACCAGTTGTCCTTCGACTTCGGCCTGCGGCCTACGCTCAGGACGAACGGGTGCTAAGTAATATGCCATTGGGCCTTGCACCTTACGGGGGCGGCGACTTGCTCAATGGTGGATGGCGAGCTTCTGGCCGACCTGGATGAGGTTGCCCTTGATGTGGTTCCAGGCACGCAGTTGCTCGACGCTGACGGATTGCTTCTGCGCGATCTTGGACAACGTGTCGCCGGAAACCACGGTGTACCAGGTCACCTGCGTCTGGCTGGCGTCGGCGCGGGATGACGCATCGAAGGAACGCTGGGCCTTGGCCGCATGCGCGCGCACCTTGGCGGCCTTGTCGGCTTCGCGCTTGGCCATCATGTGCCGATGCGCGGCCAGCGTTCGCTCGGAGGTGGGCGCGATGGCCGCACGCGCGGCGTAAGTGGCGCCCGGCGCCGCCGTCGGGCGGTTGTGATGGTAGACGTGGCGGCCGGTTTCCCTGGCGATGTCGGCGATGCGTTGGTCGTCGTGTCCGGCCAGCGCCAGGGCGTCGTTGTAGGGGATCAGTCGATGCCTGTGCAGGATGGAGGCCACCTCGGAGTCTTGCGCAAAGGCCACGAACTCGGCGACTTCCTTCGCCTTGGCGGGGTCGGAGGTATTCGCCGCCGGGCGCGTGACCAGATACAGCGGCGTGTACAGCGGATAGCTGCCGTCCGCCACGTTGTTCACGGTGGGCCGGTGGCCGTCGATGTTGAGCATCTTCAACCGGCTCTCGCCGTGCGCGTTGGACAGGGTGGTGACGCCCAGACTCTGCGGATCCAGAGCCACCGCCTTTTGCAGCGCGGTCACGCTCAGGTACAGGCGCGGCGCGGCCACGGGCTGGTTGCCGCGACCGAAGAGCAAACGGCGCAGGCTGAATTCGATGCCGTCGGTGGGGCTGGCCACGGCGTACACGTGGATGGGTTCGTTTTTGCCGCCGACCTGGCTCCAGTTGGTGATCTTGCCGTAATAGATGTCGTGCAACTGCTTGAGTGTGAGGCCGTCCACGGGGTTGCGGTGGTTGGTGATCATGACCAGCCCGTCCCAGGCCACCGGCGTGAACACCAGGTTGGATTCGTCGGCGCGGCGTGGCGCGCGACCGCGCACGCTGCCGGCGATGTCGGCGGTGCCATGGGCCACGGCGTCGATGCCCGACACGGTATTGAACGGCTGCAGCGTGATGCGCGGATGCCCGGCCTTGTGCCAGGCCCTGGCCATGTCGTTGACGAAATTGTTGGCGGTGGTGACGTCGCCGCGCCACACCAGCGGCGGTGGACCGGCGAGGGCGGCGCCGGCGGCGAGCAACAGGGAGGCGGTGACGAGCAGGTGACGAAAATGGAATGTCATGATGTCCGGGTACGCGATGAACGGTTGGCGAATAAATCGCCAGCCGTGATTATGAAGGCGCGAACCCGCCGACACCTGCCTACCGCGTCACGTACCGTTCATGTGCACGCCACGTCGTGTGACGTCGGTCACGGGATGAATGCGGATCAATGCATCAACAGGTAGTGCATGCGGTCATGGCGCGCGATGATCAGCATCAGCTGGCGCGGCGGTTCACCGGCCAGCACGGCTTTCAGGGCGGCCAGGTTGGGTGTGCGGCGCTGGTTGACGCCGATGATGACGTCGCCTTTGCGCAACCCGTTGCGTCCGGCGCGACTGCCTTCGTCCACGGTCTCGACGACCACGCCGCTGACTGTCTGTGCCGCCTCGCTGGACGAGGTGTCGCGCAGGGCCGCACCGTTCAGGCGCGGGTCGATGTCGCCGCCGCTGGCATGCGCCAGCCGTTCCGGCGCCATGTGCATCTCGAGGGTGCGGGTGCGGCCGCCGTGGCTGACGGTCAGTTCGACGGCGCTGCCTACCGGCAGCAGTCCTTCCGTGTTGTGAAGATCGCGCGGCGTGTGCACGGGCGTGCCGTTGATGGCCACCACCAGATCGCCAGGCTGCACGCCCGCCTTGTCCGCCGGCGAACCTTCTTCCACGCTGGTCACCACGGCGCCGCTGGAAGCGTCCACACCCAGCGCGCGGGCCAGATCCGACGTCAGCTTCTGCACATGCACGCCGAGGTTGCCGCGGCGCACCTTGCCGTAGGTGAGCAGTTGCCGCATCACCTTGGCCGCGAGGTTCGAGGGAATCGCGAAGCCGATGCCGGCATTGGCGCCGGAAGGCGAATAGATCATCGAATTGATGCCGATCAGCTCGCCGTGCATGTTGACCAGCGCGCCGCCGGAATTGCCGGGATTGATCGCGGCGTCGGTCTGGATGAAGTTCTGGTAGGTGTCGCCGAGACCGGTGCGACCCAAGGCCGAGACGATGCCGTAGGTGACGCTCTGGCCGAGGCCGAAGGGATTGCCCACGGCGGCGACGAAATCGCCCACGCGGGTTTTCGAGGAATCGGCCAGCGGCAGCTGGGTGAGGTCGTCGGCGGGGATTTTCAGC
>DASSTF010000252.1:0-12793 GCA_035708045.1 Rhodanobacteraceae bacterium
CTCAAGGATGCGCCCGCGGAAAAGTTGGCCGAAGCCTTGCGCATGGTGAGTCGCGGCGGCCGCTCCATCGACCCCGAACTGGCGCTGGAGGCGTGGTCGGAAGCCGATCCGCTCAACGACCGCGAGCGGCAGGTGTTGCGCCTGGCCGGCGAAGGGCAGTCGGCTGGTGACATTGCCAGCAAACTCAATTTGTCGCATGGCACGGTGCGCAATTATTTGTCCGAAGCCATTGGCAAGCTGGGTGTGGGAAACCGTATCGAGGCTTATCGGCTGGCGCGGCAGAAGGGGTGGCTGTAGGTTTTTCGGATGATTTTCAGTTCGAGGGGCTGACAACACCATCCCCACCCCAGCCCTCCCCTTGAAGGGGAGGGAGCAAGAGCGACGCGATGGGCCTGAAACAAAAGCCCTCCCCTTCAAGGGGAGGGTTGGGAGGGGATGGTTTTCACAGGTGCCCGGATGGCCAGAGTTACTCCAACATCTTCAACGCATCCGCCTGCTGCTCGCGCGTCAGCGCATCCACCAGCTCATCCAGGTCGCCCTGCAGAATGCCACCCAGGTTGTACAACGTGAGATTGATGCGATGGTCGGTAACCCGGCCTTGCGGAAAGTTGTAGGTGCGGATGCGCTGGCTGCGGTCGCCGGAGCCCACTTGCAGGCGGCGTGAGGCGGCTTCGGCGGAGGCCTGCTTTTCGCGCTCGGCTTCCAGCAGCTGCGCCTTGAGGCGTTTCATGGCCTTGTCGCGGTTGGCGTGTTGCGAGCGTTCGGTCTGGCATTCGACGACCATGCCGCTGGGCAGATGGGTGATGCGGATGGCCGAATCGGTCTTGTTGACGTGCTGGCCGCCGGCGCCGGATGAGCGGAAGGTGTCCACGCGCAGGTCGGCCGGGTTGATCGCGACTTCGTCGATGTCCTCGGTTTCGGGGATGATGGCCACGGTGGCCGCCGAGGTGTGGATGCGGCCCTGCGATTCGGTTTCCGGCACGCGCTGCACGCGATGGGTGCCCGATTCGAACTTGAGCCGCGAAAAGGCATGCGCGCCTTCCACGCGCGCGACGACTTCCTTGTAACCGCCGTGCTCGCCGGGGTGCGCCGATTCGATGTCGGTGCGCCAGCCGCATTGCTCGGCGTAACGCAGGTACATGCGCAGGAGGTCGCCGGCAAAGATGGCCGCTTCGTCGCCGCCGGTGCCGGCGCGGACTTCCAGAAACAGGTTGGCTTCGTCGCGCGGATCCTTCGGCAGCAGCAGGATCTTCAGCTCGTCGTCGAGTTCGGCCAGGCGGGCTTGCAGACGCGTGACGTCGGCGGCGGCCAGTTCGCCCAACTCGGGCTCGTCGAGCATGCTGCGCGCTTCGGCCAGTTCCCGCGTGGCTGCCTGATGTTCGCGCAGGGCGGTCACGACCGGTTCCAACTGGGCATATTCGCGCGACAGTTTGCGAAAGCGCGCCGCATCGGCGGCCACGTCCGGCTGGGTCAGCAGCAGCCCGACTTCCTCGTGGCGTTCGGCCAGGGTTTCCAGTTTGCGTTGAAGTGAGGGCGTCATGAAATTACCGGGAACAGGAATGGACAGGGCAGGGCAACGGAAGCGGCAGCCAGCCGCCCTCGCTACTTGTCCCGCGCCACCTGTTCCTCGTTTCCCGCTTCTTGTCCTTCGCCCTTGTCTTCCAGCCCGTACAGCCGCTCGGCGGCGTGCAGCAGTTCCACGTCGCCGGCGAGGGTGGCGTCGCGCAGGTTGGCGCTGGGCGCGTGCAGCAGTTTGTTGGTGAGGGTGTGGGCGAGGAAGGCCAGCGCCTCGTCCGGCGATTTGCCGTGGGCGAGCATGAGACGCGCCTTGGCGAGCACTTCGTCGCGTTGATTTTCGGCGCTGCCACGCAGCGTCCGCACCGGATTGCGCAGGGTCAGCGCCTGGCGCCAGGCCATGTAACGCTCGACCTGCAGATCGATGATGGCTTCGGCTTCGAGCGCGGCAGCCTTGCGTGAGCGCAGGTTGTCGTCGATGACCTGCCGGAGGTCGTCGATGCCGTACAGGAACACGTCCTTCAGTTCGCCCACGGCCGGATCGATGTCGCGCGGCACGGCGATGTCGACCATGAACACCGGTTTGCGGCGGCGCTGTTCGATGGCCGTCTCGACCATGGCGCGGGTGAGTACCGGCTGGCGCGCGGCGGTCGAGGAGATGACGATGTCGGCCTCGGCCAGATGCGCGGACAGGTCGGCCAGGGCCACGGCATAGCCGCCGTGGCGGGTGGCCAGTTCCTGCGCGTTCTCCAGGGAACGGTTGGCCACGATCAGGCGGTGCACGTGCTTGTCGGTCAGGTGCCGGGCCACCAGCTCGATGGTGTCGCCGGCGCCGATCAGGAGCACGCAGGCGTCGTTGAGATCGGCAAACACCTGCTCGGCCAGGCGCACGGCGGTGAAGGCCACGGACACCGTGTGCGCGCCGATGCGGGTGTCGGTGCGCACGCGCTTGGCCACGGCGAAGGTCTGCTGCAGCAGCCGGTCCATGGGCGCGCCCAGCGTGTTCGCCTGGCGCGCGATCTGCCAGGCGTCCTTGACCTGACCGAGAATCTGCGGCTCGCCCAGCACCATGGAGTCCAGCCCGGTCGCCACGCGGAACATGTGCCGCACGGCGTCGCTTTCGCCATGCTGGTAAAGGAACGCATCCAGCTTGTCGGTGGTCAAACCGTGATGCTGGTGAAGCCATTGGCGGGGAGTGTCTTCTGCGCCGGCGGCGACATCGCAGTAAAGTTCGGTGCGATTGCAGGTGGACAGGATCAGCGCTTCCTTCACGCCTGCCTGATGCGCCAGTTCGTCCACGGCGACGCCGGTGGCATCGGCATCGAAGGCCACCTGTTCACGCAGACCGACTGGCGCGGTGAGATGATTGAGCCCGAGGGCGATCAGTGGCATGGGACGTGTATGACGGAGAGCGGACGGCGATAGACTAGATGATCCGGGCCGTCCGGAGACAGGTTGTCGATGTGCGACAAGGTCGGCATCAGACCAGCAGACAAAGGTAAATTGTGGGTAGCAGAAGCTTCAAATTCAAGCAAATGCGTCATTTTGTGACGGCCCCCGGCGTGCTGATGCTTGCGGCGGCAGGGCTTTCCGGCTGCGCCGGCATGTCAGCCCGCCAGACGCCATCGACCCCGCCGCCGGCGCAGCCGCTGGCGCATCTGACCGTGGCCACGCCCACCGCCGACCACGATGTGCTGGCGCAATTGATGGATGCGCAATTCGCGCTGGATCACCACGATCTGGCCACGGCCGCCAAAGCCTACGAGCGGGCGGCTGCCTTGTCGGACAACCCCGAGGTGTCGCAGCGGGCCGCGGCCCTGGCCATCGCCGCGCACGATCCGGCGGGCGCAAGACAGGCCATCGAGCGCTGGAAAACGCTGGGCGCCACGCCCGTGCAACTGGCCCAGATGCGCGCCAAATTGGCTCTGGACAGCGGCGATACCGCGGAAGCCCGCAGGCAACTGGAAAAGCTGGTCCAAAGCGGCGACAAGGATGCCTGGCGCATGCTCGGACGCCTTCTGATGGGTGCTCGCGATCCCGCCCAGGCAGGCCAGTTGCTCAAGTCCATCGCCACCCCCGCACGTCTGCCATCGGATGCGACGGCATGGCTGGCGATGAGCGAACTGGGCGACAAGCTGGGCCAGCACAGCTATGCGCGCCAGATTGCCAAAACGGCCATCGAACGGTTTCATTGCGCCGATTGCTACGCATGGGCCGCGCAATTGCAGTCCCGGATCGGCCAACACGACAAGGCCCGGTCCCTGTATGCCGAGGCGGTGAAAAAGGCGCCGAAAAATACCCGGTTGCGCCTGGCCTACGCCGTCATGCTGGGCAAGCAGGGCGACAACGCCGCCGCCGCGCGCGTGCTGGCCGCGGGCAAGCAGGATGCCGCCACCTATCAGGCGCGCGCCGCCTTCATGGCGCGTGCCGGCGACATGGCCGGGCTCAAGCGTCTCTATCACGAGCTGACGCAGGCGCCTGATAACGTGCAGGCGCAAAGCCGGTACCTGCTCGGACAGCTGGCCGCCAGCATCGGCAAGACGAAACAGGCGCTGGCATGGTTCGACCAGGTGTCGGCCGACGATGAACACCGTTTCGATGCGGATCTGCATACGGCCCTGTTGTGGCAACAGTTGGGCAAGACCGCCAAGGCCCACGCCATCGCGCAGCAGATGCAGACGGATTACGCCGACGACCCGGAGAGCCTGCGCAAGGCCATCGAGCTGGATGCCAACCTGTACATGAGCGAGCAGCAGTTCAGCCATGCCATCACCAGCTTCAGTCGCGCCCTGGAACAGGCGCCGGACGATCCCGGCCTGCTGTATGGCCGTGGCCTGGCCTATGCCGAATCCGGGCAGACGGATGCCGCCGTCGCCGACCTGCGCAAGGTGCTGAAACTCAAGCCGCACGACATCCAGGCCGCCAACGCACTGGGCTACACCCTGGCCGATGCCAACCGCAATCTGGACGAGGCGCGCAAGCTGATCGAGCGTGCGCACGAGGCGCGTCCGCACGATCCGGCCATCACCGATTCGTGGGGCTGGCTGCAATACCGCCTGGGGCATCTGGATACCGCCGAGAAGGCCTTGCAGCAGGCCTGGAAGGCCGCCGGCAAGGATCCTGAAATCGGCGGCCATCTGGCCGAGGTGCTGTGGAAGCAGGGTCGCAGCAGCGAGGCCCGCAAGGTGCTGGCGGAGGCCCGCAAGCTGGCGCCGGATGACGCCGCCCTGCGTGCCCTGGCGCGGAAGATCAGCCCGTGACGCGTTGGCTCGCGGTGACGCTGGTCGTCGTGCTGATGGCGGCCTGCGCACCGGTACGCATCAAGGGCAATGTCGATACGCTGGCAACCCAGGCGGCGCGCGAAAAACAGTTGGCACCCCGCGACCATTGGACGCTGCGCGGCCATCTGGGCGTGTCCGACGGACATCATGGCGGCAGCGGTTCGCTGACGTGGGTGCAGGATGGCGACCATTTCAGCTTCACCGTGCGCGCGCCGATCACCGGGCGCAGCTTTCGCCTCGTCGGCGGGCCGGATGGCGCCGTGCTTGAAGGTCTGGATCAGGGCACCGTGCGCGGCCCGGATGCGCAGGCCTTGCTGGCCCGCGTGCTCGGCTGGCGCGTGCCGATCAAGCCGCTGCACGACTGGGTGCGCGGCCTGCGTGCCGGTGGCGCGGCATCGGATGCCACCTTGCGCTTCGGCGCCAACGGCCTGCCTTCGCTGCTCACGCAGGACGGCTGGACGGTCGAGTATCGCGACTGGTTCACCGACATCACGCCGGCCCTGCCGCGCAAGGTGTATGCCGCCCACGGCGATTACCACGTGCGCCTGTCCATCAGCAGCTGGACGCGTCGATGAGCTGGAGCAACTGGCCGGCCCCGGCCAAGCTCAACCTGTTCCTGCACATCACGGAGCAGCGTGCGGACGGGTATCACAGCCTTGAAACGGTGTTTCGCCTGCTCGACTGGGGCGACACGGTGCATCTGCGGCTGCGTGCCGACACGGACATCCAACGCGCGAACGACGTGCCCGGTGTGCCGTCGGACGATGATCTGACCATGCGCGCCGCGCACCTGCTGCGACGGCAATCCACGCAGGCGCTGCCGGGCGTGGACATCGTTGTGGACAAGCGCATTCCCATGGGCGGCGGCCTCGGCGGCGGCAGCTCCGACGCGGCCACGGTCCTGGTGGCATTGAACTGCCTGTGGCAGCTTGGGCTGGATGAAGATGCGCTGGCGGCGTTGGGCCTGCAGCTGGGCGCCGACGTGCCGCTGTTCGTGCGTGGCCGCAGCGCCTGGGCCGAGGGTGTGGGCGAGCAGTTGACGGCCCTTGATCTGCCGCCTTGCAGTTACGTGATTCTGGATCCGCAAGCCAGCGTGTCCACCGCCGAACTTTTTCGTGCGCCCGAATTGACACGTCATGCCACGCCCGCGACAATTCGCGCCTTCCTCCGCGGCGAAGTCACGGACAATGCCTTTGCGCCGGTGGTGCGCAAGCGTTGTCCGCCCGTGGCGGCGGCGATGGACTGGCTCGGCCAGTTCGGTTCGGCGCGACTTTCAGGCAGCGGCGGTTGCGTGTTTCTGGAAACGGCCACCCGCGCCGAGGCCGAACGTGTCGCGGCACAGTGTCCGCCGGCGTTCACCGCCTTCGTTGCCGACGGCGTGAACGTGTCCGCGCTGCCCGCTGCAGTGGAGAAATTCGGCGCAAGCCGGGATAATGCCCCGGCTGGTGCCTGACCGTCATACGGTCGATTCATGTTGGGGCGTCGCCAAGTGGTAAGGCACGGGGTTTTGATCCCCGCATACGCAGGTTCGAATCCTGCCGCCCCAGCCAATTTCTGCCTGTCGCGGACCGGCGTTCGCGGCTTCGTGTCAACCGGGTGAGACGATGAGCGGGACAGATTCACGGGGACTTGACGTGGACAAGGCTGGCTTGATGCTGTTTTCAGGCAACGCCCACCACAAGCTGGCCGAAGATGTCGCGCATCGCCTGGGCGTCCCCTTGGGCAAGGCGCTCGTCGGCCATTTCAGCGACGGCGAAACCCAGGTCGAGATCGAGGAAAACGTGCGCCGCCAGGAGGTGTTCGTGCTGCAGCCCACGGGCGAGCCGAGCGCCGAAAACCTGATGGAGCTGCTGGTGATCACCGACGCGCTCAAGCGCGCCTCGGCGGTCTCGGTGACGGCGGTGATGCCGTATTTCGGCTATGCCCGCCAGGATCGCAGGCAACGCTCGGCGCGCGTGCCCATCACCGCCAAGCTGGCGGCCAAGATGATCGGCGCCGCCGGCGTCGACCGTGTGCTCACCGTGGATCTGCATGCCGACCAGATCCAGGGTTTCTTCGACATCCCGGTCGACAACGTCTACGCCTCGCCGGTGCTGCTGGCCGACATCTGGCGCCGCCATTCCATGGAAGACCTGATCGTGGTCAGCCCGGACGTGGGCGGCGTGGTGCGCGCGCGCGCCATCGCCAAGCGCCTGGACGACGCCGATCTGGCCATCATCGACAAGCGCCGTCCCAAGGCCAACGTGGCCACGGTGATGAACATCATCGGCGACGTCGAAGGCAAGGATTGCGTGCTGGTGGACGACATCGTCGACACCGCCGGTACCCTGTGCGCCGCGGCGGCGGCGCTGAAGGAACGGGGCGCCAAGTCGGTCGAGGCCTACTGCGTGCACCCCGTGCTGTCCGGCAAGGCCATCGACAACATCAACGGTTCCGCGCTGGATCGCCTGGTGGTCACCGACACGCTGCCGCTGTCCGAGTCGGCGCGCGCCTGCAGCAAGATCCGGCAGTTGACCGTGGCCGAGCTTCTGGCCGAAACCATCCGTCGCATCGCCTTCGGCGAATCGGTCAGCTCGCTGTACGTGGATTGATGGCCCAGGCTCCTGGCGCAAACCGCTGATGGTGCTACAATGACCGGCTGTTTTTCGATGGGTGGCGCCTGGCGCCGTCCATCCTCGGGTTTTTCAACCGGCTTTTCTGGTCGCGGGAAAGTCATTCGTCGCCGTGAGGCGGCTTGTCAACTCAACCAAGGTAATCAACCATGGCTGCTACTCATAAAATCACGGCCACCCGCCGTACCGATGCAGGGAAAGGTGCGAGCCGCCGCCTGCGCCGTGCGGGCCAGGTGCCGGGCATTCTCTACGGCAACAACGTGGAGCCGCTGAACATCCAGCTCGACCACGAGGATCTCATCCTCGCGGCCCGCAACGAGTGGTTCTTCTCCTCGGTGCTGGATCTGGACGTCGAAGGCGAGCTCCAGCGCGTGCTGGTGCGTGACTGGCAGATGCATCCGTACAAGCAGCACATGCTGCACATGGATTTCCTGCGCATCGACGAGAGCGCGGAAATCCGCGTCAGCGTGCCGCTGCACTTCCTCAACCAGGAAAGCTCGCCGGCCGGCAAGGCTTCCAGCGTGGTCATCAGCCACAACCTGACGGAAGTCGAAGTGGCCTGCCTGTCCAAGAATCTGCCCGAGTACATCGAGGTGGATCTGGCCACGCTGGAAGAGGGCGACCTCATCCACATGTCCGATCTCAAGCTGCCCGAAGGCGTCACCCTGCCGGCCCTCAAGCTGGGCAAGGAGCACGACCAGACAGTCGTCAGCGCGCATGCGGTCAAGGCCGAGGCCGAAGAGCCGGCCGAAGGCGAAGCCCCGGCGGAAGGCGAGGCTCCGGCCGCCGAAGCCAAGGGCGATGAGTCCAAGGACGAAGACTGAGTCCTGCGTACGGTCACCGACCCGCCAGTCAAGGCGGGTCGGCAGATCGGCAACGGTCGTCTGACCCGTTGTCACCGCGTCGCACGTCATGACTGGATTGCGTCTCATCGTCGGTCTGGGCAACCCCGGATCCGAATATCTCCGAACCCGGCACAACGCCGGGTTCTGGTTTGTCGATGCGCTGGCGCAAAGCACCGGCGGCGCGTTTCGCAGCAACGGCAAGTTGCATGGCGAAGCCTGTCAGGTGAGTGTCGGCGACAGCCAGGTGTGGCTGCTCAAGCCTTCCACGTTCATGAACAAGAGCGGTATCGCCGTCGCCTCGGCATTGCGTTATTTCAAATTCGAGCCCGAGCAGTGCCTGGTCGTGCATGACGACCTCGACCTGCCGCCCGGCGTGGTGCGGCTCAAGTTCGACGGCGGTCATGGCGGCCAGAACGGTCTGCGCGACATCGTCGGCCACGTCGGCCATGGCAAGTTCCATCGTCTGCGCATCGGCATCGGCCATCCCGGCCATCGCGATGCCGTGCTCAAGTGGGTGCTGGGACGGCCTTCGGCGCAGGACGAGGACGCGATGGTGGACGCCATTGCCGATGCGCTGGACGTGTTGCCGTTGGCTGTGGCGGGGGATTTCAACGAAGCCATGAAGCGGTTGCATACGAAAGAGCGGGACCCGGGACCCGGGACCCGGGACCCGGTTTGAATGGAGCATCATGCCGGTGTGGGGTGATGGCTTGCGCAAATGCTTCCGCACGAGTGTTTCAAGTGAGTGACGCGAGCGTGTTGACCCTCCAAGTCGTTATGCCAGTTTTACGAAGCCGGAATCATTGAATTCGGCAATGAACCTGTCGAGGAGCGGGTCCCGGATCCCGGGTTCCGGCTCCCGACTTCAAAGTTCCAAAACTTTGTTGGAGTCTCCCCATGGGCATCAAATGCGGCATCGTCGGCCTGCCCAACGTCGGCAAGTCCACCCTGTTCAATGCGCTGACGCGCGCGGGTATTGCCGCGGCCAATTTCCCGTTCTGCACCATCGAGCCCAACGTGGGCGTGGTGCCGGTGCCGGACAAGCGCCTGAACGAGCTGGCCGAGATCGTGCATCCGCAGAAGCTGGTGCCCACGGCGGTCGAGTTCGTCGACATCGCCGGGCTGGTGGCCGGTGCGTCGAAAGGCGAGGGCTTGGGCAACAAGTTCCTGGCCCACATTCGCGAAGTCGATGCGATTGCCCATGTGGTGCGTTGCTTCGAGCACGGCGACATCGTGCACGTGGCCGGCAAGGTCGATCCGCTGGCCGACATCGACACCATCGACACCGAGTTGGCCCTGGCCGATCTCGAAAGCGTGGAAAAAGCCATTGCCCGCAACGACCGTGCGGCCAAGGGCCAGGACAAGGACGCCATCGCGCGCAAGCCGGTGCTTGAAAAACTGGCCGCCGCTCTCGGCGAGGGTCGCGCCGCGCGCAGCGTGGATCTGGACGACGACGAAAAGGCTCTGGTGCGCGAACTTTTCCTGCTCACCATCAAGCCCCTGATGTACATCGCCAACGTGCGCGACGACGGTTTCGAGAACAATCCGCACCTGGATGCCGTGCGCGAGCGGGCTCGATCCGAAGGTGCGGAAGTGGTGCCGGTGTGTGCCGCCATCGAGGAAGAGCTGATCGAGCTGGACGATGCCGACCGCGAGATATTCCTGGCCGATCTGGGCCTGGACGAACCGGGTCTGGATCGCGTCATCCGCGCCGCCTACCGCCTGCTGGGCCTGGAAACCTATTTCACCGCCGGTGAAAAAGAGGTTCGCGCCTGGACGGTCAGGAAAGGTTCCACGGCGCCCCAGGCCGCCGGCGTCATCCACACCGACTTCGAAAAAGGCTTCATCCGCGCCGAAACCATCAGCTACGACGATTTCGTCAAATACAAGGGCGAGGCCGGCGCGCGCGAAGCCGGGCGCCTGCGTACCGAAGGCAAGACCTACATCGTCCAGGAAGGCGATGTGCTGCATTTTCTGTTCAACGTCTGAGCCGTCGGGCCAGGCCGCAGGGGATCGATCATGTCGGGACAGCAACACGAAGTGACGCTCCGTTTCCTGGCGCAGCCGGGTGACGTCAATTTCGGCGGCAAGGTGCATGGCGGCATGGTCATGAAATGGATCGACCAGGCCGGCTATGCCGCTGCCGTGGGCTGGGCGGGCACCTATTGCGTGACCGTGGCCGTGGGCGGCATCCAGTTCGTCGAGCCCATCCTGATCGGCGACCTGGTCAGCGTGCATGCCCGTCTTGCGCATACCGGCACCTCCAGCATGCACTTCACCGTGGACGTGCTGGCGCGCCATCTTGAAAGCGGCGCCGAGCGTCTGGCCACCAGTTGCGTGATCGTTTTCGTGGCCCTGGATGGCCCCGACGGCAAGCCGACCACCGTACCCAGGTGGGAGCCGCGTGACAGTCGTGATCGCGAGCTGCGTGATCGCGCGTTGAAAATCGCCGAACTGTCGCGCGCCATGGAAGCCCAGGCGCGCATCGCGACGAACCGCCGAGCCGAGGCGTAGGGCGGCACTGCCGCCGCGAAGATTCAGCTCGTATCGTGCGCGTGCGTTGCCGAATCCTGCCACAGCACATGCTCCAGCCAACGCGGCGCGGTGACCGGATTCAGCAAGCGCTGCAAGAGACTTGACGACAGCACCAGCGTCACCACGACGGACAGCAGCAGGAGCAGGGGCGTCAGCCAGCCGCCCGACCATGTCGCCAGCGCGGCGAAAAGACTGCCACCGACGGCGAATTTGATCACGAAGCCTTGCAACACATAGGCACCCAGACTGCGCGATCCCGGCCCGCTGAAGACCGTATGCCGGTGCGGTATCAGGCTCAGAAATGCCAGCGTGCATGCAATGGCCGCGCACAACAGCAACAGCCGAATCCCCACGCCCGGCAACAGGTCCGCCCCCAGCGCGGAATAACTGTAACTGCCATACAGCCAGCCTGGATCGGGCTTGATGCGCGCGACGGCGACAAACACGACAGCCAACGTACCCACCGCCAGCATCCGGATCGGCCATGTTCCGCTGCGTCTGCGCCAGCGGGGCGCCCACATCCATCCCATCAGGAACAACGGGAAAAACACCAGCGTGCGCGACAGCGACAGGTAATAACCGATATCGTCAAAACAGCCCGCGAGCATGGCCACGGCAATGGCAATCAGGAGGCGATGACGCAGGTGCGCGAACAGCGGCAGCAGCGCCCGCCAGCAGGCCAGGCTGAGCAGATACCAGAGCAGCCAATAGGGCGTGGTCACGCTGCCCGGCCCGTCATCCGGCCAGGCCGGCGACATCGCCGCCAAGGCATAAAGACCCTGGAACACCAGGTACGGCCAGAGCAGACGAAAGGCCGTGCAACGCAACAGTTTGCCATCGACATGGGCGCGTGACACCGCTCCCGAAAGAAAGGCAAAGGCCGGCATGTGGAAGGTGTAGACAAACCGGTAGCAGTCGTCCAGCCAGGGATGCGTGTTCAGCAAAGGTTCCAGCGAATGGCCGAACACGACCAGGGCGATCAGGACGAAACGCGCGTTGTCGAGCCAGGGGTCACGCCTTTTGCGCGCGGAAGTGGGGGCTGTCATGTACCCACGGCAATCAACGCCACCTTCAGAAGATGTGCATGGAATGTTGCCAAAGCGTTGCTGCGGCATGCACGGCCTTGCGGCAAGCGCCTTGCGCGGCGACACACGGCATTCATGTAGCTGCCTTGCGGATGAACGTTTGCCGTTTCGCGGACTGCCTGTCGTCGGAAGCGCGTGCCTGACGGCGTCATCCAGCGATGGATTTGCGCACATGCGGCAATTCAGTATTGACAGTTCGCGGCCGGCCCACGAAAATGCCCGTCCTTTGTTGGACGGACACCCATGCGGTGTCTCCCGACGACAGCGGCAACACGTAAAAGAAGATTTCCCGGAGGGATACCCAAGCGGCCAACGGGGGCAGACTGTAAATCTGCTGGCTTACGCCTTCGGTGGTTCGAATCCACCTCCCTCCACCACACACCCTGATGCGCAGGAAGCGTGTCGGACCGCCCGAAAGGGCGAGGTTTCACCCCGCAGGGCGGGAGTAGTTCAATGGTAGAACTTCAGCCTTCCAAGCTGACTGTGCGGGTTCGATTCCCGTCTCCCGCTCCATTGATCCATGCCTGCCACCATGCCTGAAATGGCGTGAAGCATGTCGGGGCGACGCTTATAGAAAGTCCGGCAGGATGCCGGTCTTGATCTTCGCCGTCATGGATGGCGGCTGAAATACATGCTCATGTAGCTCAGTCGGTAGAGCACTTCCTTGGTAAGGAAGAGGTCACAGGTTCGATTCCTGTCATGAGCACCATTTCACGTGTCTGCAGCATGGCACGAGGTTTTTCCTTCACTTTTTTTGACTCCACCGGAGTTTGGCAGCTATGGCAAAGGGCAAGTTTGAACGCACGAAGCCGCATGTGAATGTCGGCACGATCGGTCACGTGGACCACGGCAAGACGACGCTGACGGCGGCACTGACGAAGGTGGGCGCGGAGCGTTTCGGTGGCGAGTTCAAGGACTAC
>DASSTF010000253.1:0-2922 GCA_035708045.1 Rhodanobacteraceae bacterium
GGCCCCTCGCGACCCAGCACGCGCCCGGCGCCAAGGATGCCGGCGCAATTGACGACCACATTCAGGCCGCCCATGGCCTGGTGCGCGGCGGCGGCATTGGCGGCGACCTGATCCTCGTCGGTGACGTCGGTGCGCATGAATCGGGCGGCTTCGCCCAGTTCGCCGGCCACCTGCTGACCGTTGTCCTCGTTGACGTCGAACAACGTCACCTTGCCGCCATGGCTGACGAAATGGCGGGCAACGGCATGGCCGAGCCCGGAAGCGCCGCCGGTGATGATGGCCTTCACCTGATCCAGTTGCATGGAAAATCTCCGCTGGTCAAAAGCGCCATTCTAACCGGATGCGCCCGTGCCACGGGGCGCGGTGCTACTGGTGCTGCTCCAGAAAAGCCGCGAGGCTGCGCTCAAGATGCGGCCCCGCCAGACCCTGCAGTGTGTCTTCGTGAAGCCGAATGATCTGGCGTAGCAGCTGCGATGACAGCACGGGTTGCTGCGGCGTTTCGTGGCTGGCAATGATTTGCAGCAGTACGGTGCGGGTGAGGTCGGTGCCGCTGCGTGCATCCACAACCTGGAACTCCACGCCGTCCAGTACCAGCTGGCGCAGGTCTTCCAGCGTGACGTAGCTGGAGATGCCGGTGTCGTAAAGGCGTCGGTTGGGGTACTTCTTGATGATGCGTGGAGCGGCGGTCATGGGCCGACGCTAGCAGAACATGCTGCACTGCACCAGTGGCTGACCGCCCATGAAACGGCGGCCGCTTCCCGACCGGGGACGACCCTCACCCCACGTCCGAAGACCAGGGCAAGATGGTTTCACCTGCCAGCCGCGCGATGTCGAATCGCGCCACGGCACGTTCAAGCAGGTGGGTCGGCTCATCGCTTTGCACGTCGTCCATGGACACGCCCAGAAGGGCGAGGGCGCGGCGCAGCACGAAGGCAGGTGGCTGCTCGGCCAATGGCAGGTCGGCATCGGATTTGGACAACTTGCGGCCCTTGGCGTCGACGACCAGCGGCAGATGGATATAACGTGGCGTGGGCAGCTCGAGCAGTCGCTGGAGATGAATCTGGCGCGCCGTGGAATCGATGATGTCCATGCCGCGCACGACCTCGGTGATGCCCTGCATCGCGTCGTCGATCACGCAGGCAAGCTGGTAGGCCCACAGGCCGTCGGCGCGGCGCAGCACGAAATCGCCCACCGCCGCACGCAGGTTCTGTCGTTGCCGGCCTTGCAGCACGTCGTCGAAAACCACGTCGACATCGGGCACGCGCAGGCGGTATGCCGGTGGACGGGAAGGATCCCTGGCCGTCACGCAATGGCCGTCCAGATGCCGGCCGTGGTTGTCGGCCAGGTCGCTGCGGCTGCACCAGCAGGGAAACACGTGGCCGGCGGCACGCAAGCGGTCGAGCGCCTCCCGATAGGCCGCATCGCGGGTGGACTGGTAAAGCACCGGGGCATCCGGCACCAGCCCGAGTCGCGCCAGATCCTGCTGCATGGCCGATGCGGCACCGTCCACCTCGCGGGGCGGATCGATGTCTTCCACACGCAGCAGCCACTGCCCGTCTGCCTGGCGGGCGCGAAGCCAGCTGGCCAATGCGGCGATCAGCGAACCGGCATGCAGCCTGCCGGTGGGCGATGGAGCGAATCGACCGCGGTACAAGAATGCCTCAGGTGGCCACGTACAGCGGGTAAAGGTCGTTTTCCTCGCTGTCCAGGCGCTGTTCGAGCAGGCCGCCGACAGTGGCGTAATCCTTGGCGAATTGTTCGCGCTCGGTACGCGATGCGAAATCGCAGGCCTGGTATGTCTTGATGAAATTCACCACCTTGCGGGCGATGGCGTTCATGTCGCGGCGGAACCCGTGCATGATCCTGGCGTTGTCCGGATCGTCGGCGGTCAGCGACTCGACATAGGTGTAGAAACGCACGTTTTCCGTGAGGATGTGCGCCTGCAGGCTCGACTTGAAATGGGCGAGAAGCTTGCGCACTTCGTCGTAATCGCCGGTTTTGCTGGAGTTCCCGATGCGCTCGAACATGGCTCCCAGCCGGGCGTGATCGCTGAGCAACGCGTCGATCAGCTTTGGGTCGTAACCGACGCGATGCGGTGTCGCAGCTGGCGGCTCGATGGTGCCGGTGTCACGGTCGGCGCCCCCTTGTCCGAACATCTTGCGAAAGAAGCCCATGATCCTGTCCCTTCTGTTTTGGTCTGGATGATGCCATCGAGGCAGTGTAGCCCGATTCGCAGAAATGGGAGTACTCCCGCCTTGAAAAAACGGCGGTCAGCCCCGACACAACGGGCACCCGCTCCGGAACGAGGACAAGCTCATGACGACCGATTCCACCGCCGAAACCCGCTCCTTCGAAGCCGAGGTGACCCAGATACTGCATCTGGTCACGCATTCGCTCTATTCGCACAAGGAAATCTTCCTGCGCGAACTGATTTCCAATGCCTCCGACGCCTGCGACAAGCTGCGCTTCGAAGCCATCGGAAATCCGGAACTTCTGGCCGGCGAGGCCGACCTCCACATCGACGTCAGCTTCGATGCCGACGCCCGCACCATCACCGTCAGCGACAACGGCATCGGCATGAGCCGCGAGGAAATCGTCGCCAACATCGGCACCATCGCCAACTCCGGCACGCGCCGCTTCCTGGAAGCCATGAGCGGCGAGGCGAAGGCCGATGCGCGCCTGATCGGCCAGTTCGGCGTGGGTTTCTACTCGGCTTTCGTGGTGGCAGACAAGGTCACCGTGGAAAGCCGCCGCGCCGGTGTTGCCGACAACGAAGGCGTGAAATGGGAGAGTGACGGCAAGGGCGAGTATCAGCTCGAAACCGTCGAGCGCAAACAGCGCGGCACCACCGTTACTTTGCATCTCAAGGCCGACGAGGACGAGTTCCTCAAGAGCTGGCAGCTGCGCTCGCTGATCGGCAAA
>DASSTF010000254.1:0-12906 GCA_035708045.1 Rhodanobacteraceae bacterium
GATTTCGAGGGTCATGCCGGCGAAGCCATGGCCATGGCCGAGCGCGCGCCGGTGGCGCTGATTTCCAGCGCCGACGCGGCGCGCCTGGCCGTGGGTGAGGCCATCACCAACCTCGCTGCCGCGCCGATTGCCGACCTCGGCGAGATCCGCCTTTCGGCCAACTGGATGGCTGCCGTCAACCACGACGGTGAGGGCGCGGCGCTGTACGACGCGGTCAAGGCCGTGGGCATGGAGTTGTGCCCGGCCCTGGGCATCTCGATCCCGGTGGGCAAGGATTCGATGTCCATGCAGACCGTGTGGAACGATCCCGAACTGGGCGAGCAGCACACCGTGGCGCCGGTGTCGCTGGTGGTGACCGGTTTTGCCCGCGTCAAGGACGTGCGCGGCACGCTGACGCCGCAGTTGCATGTCGATGGCGAACATTCCCGTCTGTGGTTGCTCGACCTCGGCTCGGGCCGTGACCGCCTCGGCGGCAGCGCCCTGACCCAGGCCTTCAACCGGCGCGGCGGTGTTCCGCCGACGGTGGATGATCCGGCCCTGCTGAAAAACTTCTTCAACTTCATCCGCGATGCGCGCGAGGCCGGCATCGTCCGCGCCTATCACGACCGCTCCGACGGCGGCCTCATCGTCACCCTGCTGGAGATGGCCTTCGCGGGCCACTGCGGCCTGGAACTGCAACTGGAAGGCTGGGGCGACGCCACCTTGCGCGCCCTGTTCAACGAGGAACTGGGCGCTGTCATCCAGGTCAACGAGAGCAACGAGGACACGCTCTACCAGCTGCTGCAGGAGCACGGGCTGGAAGACCAGGCGCAATGCCTCGGCCATCCGCGCAAGAAGCTCGGCATCAAGCTCAAAATGGGCAACGACGTGCTGGCCAAATGGCGCTGGCAGGATCTCATCGGCGCCTGGAGCGAAACCAGCCACGCCATGCAGAAGCGTCGCGACAACCCGGCCAGCGCCGACGCCGAACTCGCCTGGCGCATCGCGGACGACGATCCCGGCATCAGTCCCGTTCTGACATTCGATCCGTCAGGCGACGTGGCCGCGCCGTACATCGTGCGCGGCGTGCGTCCGCGCGTGGCCGTGCTGCGCGAGCAGGGCGTCAACGGTCAGGTGGAAATGTCCGCGGCTTTCACGCGCGCCGGTTTCGACGCCGTGGACGTGCACATGAGTGACCTGCTGACCGGACGGCATCGACTGGACGACTTCGTCGGCTTTGCCGCTTGCGGCGGTTTTTCCTATGGCGACGTGCTCGGCGCGGGGCGTGGCTGGGCCACGGCCATCACGCACAATGCCGGCCTGAGCGAGCAGTTCGAGCGTTTCTTCCATGACGAAAGCCGTTTTGCGCTTGGCGTGTGCAACGGCTGCCAGATGCTCTCGCAACTCAAGGACATCATTCCGGGCGCACGGCACTGGCCGCGTTTCCTGCGCAACGTGTCCGAACAATACGAAGCGCGTCTGGCCACGCTGGAAGTCATCGACTCGCCAAGCATTCTGCTGCAGGGCATGACCGGTTCGCGCATCCCGGTGGTGGTGGCCCATGGCGAAGGCCGGGCCTGGTTCGACAACCAATGCAGCCCGGCCAAGAGCCAGGCCTGCCTGCGCTACGTCGACAATCGCGGCCGTCCGACCGAAGACTATCCGCTCAATCCCAACGGCTCGCCCGGCGGCCTCACCGGCTTCACCGCCGCCGACGGTCGCGTCACCATCATGATGCCGCACCCCGAGCGCGTGTTCCGCAGCGTGCAGATGAGTTGGCGGCCCGAGGCGTGGGGTGAGGATTCGCCGTGGATGCGCCTGTTCCGCAACGCGCGCGCCTGGGTGGGGTGATGCGGTCGAGGGGCGAGGGATGAGGGGCGAGTAGCGAGTGCGTTGGTTTGGTGGCCGAGGCTTGTTGTAAAAGGGGGTTGGGGATGGGTGGCGGGGGCGCCAAAATCGATGGTTGAGGTCGCGGTAGTGGCATCGGACAAAAGGCTGGCGAACTTCGGATGGCTTCCTTTATTTGTTCCTCACGTTTTCATTTGCCCTGATGCTTGACAAGCCGTTGTCCGACAACGTCAAAAATTCCTTGGCCATCGATTTTGGCGCCCCCGCCACCCGTCCCAAGCCCCTCGTCCCCAGCCTCTGCATACTTGCCCCATGAGCCCGTCCGAGCCGATGCCTCCACCACTCCTCAGCGTCCTCATTGTCGCCGCCGACAGTGGCCCGTCGCTGGCCGATTGCGTACACCGTGCGCTGGCTTGCGCGGCGGTGGGCGAGGTGCTGGTGCTGGACAATGCTTCCACCGACGGCATGCCCGAGGCTGTGGAGCGCGAGCATGCCGGCGATCCGCGTGTACGGGTGGTGCGCAACGGTGCCAACCTGGGCTTCGGTGCGGCCATGAATCGCGGCGCGGCGCTGGTCCGTAGCGAGCTTCTGCTGCTGCTCAATCCCGATTGCCTGTTGGTGGCGGGTGATGTCGAAACATTGCTGGAAACGTTGTCGAACGAGCCACGCGCAGGCCTGGTCGGCGCTGTGGTTTGCGATGCCGACGGCATTCCTGATCCGGCGTCACGCCGCCGCGATCCATTGCTGCGCCGCTCGCTCAGCACGCTGACCGGTCGCGCTTCACGCGAGTCGGACGATCCGCGGTGCGAAGGCATTCCCGTATCGGGACCGATGCCGGATGACGTCGAGGAGGAAGAGGCAGTGTCCGGTGCCTTGATGCTGACGCCACGCGAAGTGTTCGACCAGCTCGGCGGTTTCGACGAGGGTTATTTCCTGCATTGCGAAGACCTCGATCTCTGTCGCCGCGTACGCGATGCCGGTTACCGCGTGCTGCTGGACGGCCGCGTGCGCGTGCACCATGCCAAAGGCGGCTCCAGCCGCCACCGCCCGATCTTCGTCAGCCGCCACAAGCATCGCGGCATGTGGCGCTGGTTCCGCAAATTCGACCCCGCCGCGCGCAATCCCTTGGTGGCGGGCGTCGTCTGGTGCGGCATATGGGTTCATTTCCTCGCGGACATCCCGCGCACGATGCTGAAGCCTCGTGTGTAGGGGAGGGGGGATTGGGGGCGGGTAGCGGGGGCGCTTGCCAGATGGCCGACCGCGAATGCTCCGGATACCCATGGCGCATAATTCTGGCGCCCCCCACTACCCATCCCCAACCCCCTTCCACAAGTAAACCTCGACCCCCAAACCAACGCACTCGCTACTCGTCCCTCATCCCTCGCCCCTATACTCACCCCCATGATCCGCGACATCCTCAAAATGGGCGACCCGCGCCTGCTGCGCATCGCGCCGCCAGTGCCGCAAGGCATGTTCGGCAGCACCGAACTGGAGGCGCTCATCACCGACATGTTCGACACCATGGCCGATGCCGGTGGCGTCGGTCTGGCCGCGCCGCAGATCGGCGTGGATCTGCAATTGGTGATCTTCGGTTTCGAGCACAGCGAACGTTATCCGGAGGCGCCGGAAGTGCCGCGCACCATCCTCGCCAACCCGATCGTGACGCCGCTCACGCAGGACATGGAAGAAGGCTGGGAAGGCTGCCTTTCCGTGCCGGGACTGCGCGGCGTGGTCAGCCGTTTCACGATGATCCGCTACCAGGGATTCGACCCGCAGGGCCAACCGATCGACCGCAACGCCGAAGGTTTCCACGCCCGCGTGGTGCAACACGAATGCGACCACCTCATCGGTCGCCTGTATCCCTCGCGCATCACCGACTTCAGCAAGTTCGGCTTTATCGACGTGCTGTTTCCGAGCACCGATCCAAGCGTTGCCGAATAATCAAAAAAATCCGCTAACGTGGATGCCGTGTGTTCGATTCTTGCCGGAAACGCGCCCTGTAAGTTACCGGGCTGATACCGAGGCGGCGGCGAAAATGGTGGCGCAGAGTGGTAGCGCTGCCCAGGCCACAGGCGCCGGCAATGGCATCCACCGACATCGGCGTACTTTCCAGTAGTTCGCGTGCACGGTTCACGCGTGCCGAAACCAGCCAGTCGGCGGGCGTGGTGCCGGTGGCGGCCTTGAAATGGCGCATGAAACTGCGCTCGCTCATGGCGGCCATGATGGCCAGTTCGGCTATCGGTTGGTGTTCGCTCAGGCGGCGTTGCATCGACGCGATCACCTTGGCCAGCGCGCCATGCTCGTGTTTGGGTACGGGCTGTTTGACGAACTGGGCCTGACCGCCGTCGCGATGGGGCGGGATCACCAGTCGCCGCGCCACCTGGTTGGCCACATCAGGACCAAAATCGCGGCGTACCAGATGCAGGCAAAGATCCAGGCCGGCCGCACTGCCTGCGGAAGTCATGATGTTGTTGCCCTCATCCACGTACAACACGTCCGGATCGACCGTGATGCACGGATACATGCTTCGCAATGCGTCGGCATAACGCCAGTGGGTCGTGGCGCGATGGCCATCGAGCAGCCCGCTGGCGGCCAGCACGAAAGAGCCCGAGCAGATCGACACGAGCCTTGCGCCTCGCGCATGTGCCTGGCGCAAGGCATCGCGGATGCGCGGCGCAACCGGTGCGTCGACGGCTTTCCATCCGGGAATGATCACGGTGTCGGCCTTGGCCAAGCGATCCAGCCCGGCGTCGGCAACGATGCGCAAGCCGTAGCGCGTGCGCAACGGCTTGCGACTGGCCGCGCAGGTTTCGAAACGATACCAGCGCTCTCCGTATTCCGGTCGCGGCAGGCCGAACACTTCGGTGACGCAGGCGAATTCGAAACTGCACAGGCCTTCGTAGACCAGCGCAACCACCAGCGGTTTTTGTCCGCCGCGGGCTTGTCGATTGATTGGCATGATTTGATCGGATATTGGCATTTCTGCCAATTGTGCCCCCGTCATGGCCAATCGACAATGCCGTCTTGGTTCCCACGGGAGACATGTTCCATGCCCAATGCCGTCACCTTGGTTCCCGCCGCCGCTTCCGATGTCGCGTTGCGCCATTTCGAATCCGCCTTCGCTTTCGAAACCGATTGCTGGGATACCCACGATGCCCTGCGGCAGGGCGATCCGGGCTTCGTGCTGATCGACGCGCGCGACCCGAAGCGATACGCCGAAGGTCACGTGCCGGGCGCCGTGAACATTCCGCACGGCAAGATCATCGCCTCACGCTTGCGCAACTGGCCCGATGCGACCTTGTTCGTGGTGTATTGCGCGGGGCCGCACTGCAACGGCGCGGCACGTGCCGCCATGCGCTTGGCCGCACTGGGTCGCCCGGTGAAGCTGATGGCAGGCGGCGTTACCGGATGGCTGGACGAAGGATTCGAACTGGAGCGGGGTGAAAGGCATGACTGAATCATGGACTCGAGATCCGCGTGCGTCGCTGTCGACGGCTGCCGGTCTGGCGGCCGACTTTCTCGCCGCGCGCAGGGACTCGCCGGTCGTGGCGGGTTCCGCAGCGTCGCTGGAGGCGCGATTGCAGGACTACGATTTCAGCAAGGCGCAACCGCTGGAGGCGCTGACGGCCGACTTGTTCGAGCTGCTGGGCAGCCATGCGGTGCGCAGCGACCATCCGCGCTACTTCGGTTTGTTCAATCCGCCGGCGTTGCCGGCGGCGATCGTCGGCGATCTGATTGCCGCTACGGTCAACCCGCAGTTGGCCGTGCGCAGCCATGCGCCAGCTGCCGCCGCGATCGAACGCCAGCTGTTGCAATTGTTCGGCACGCGCATCGGTTGGGGTGCGCACGAGGTCGCCGGCAACTTCACCAGCGGTGGCAGCGAGGCCAACCACACGGCGCTGCTGGCGGCACTGGCGCGGCGCTATCCGGGGTGGGCGGATGGTGGCTTGGCGACGGTATCGGTGAAACCGGCCATTTACGTATCCAGCCAGGCACATTTGGCCTGGATCAAGATCGCGCGTGCAGCGGGACTGGGTAGCGATGCCGTGCGCCTGGTGCCAGCATCGGATGGACTGGCACTCGATGGCAAGACACTGTCCGAGTTCGTGGCTCGTGATGAAAGCCGCGATCCGGTGTTGATCGTTGCCACGGCTGGAACCACGGCCCATGGCGCCATCGACGACCTGTCCGGTATGGCTGTCGTTGCCCGTGAGCATGGCGCACATTTCCATATCGACGCCGCCTGGGCCGGCGGCGCCATGCTTGCCGACGAGGGCAGGGCCTTGCTGGATGGTATCGAGCTGGCCGACAGTGTGACGGTCGATCCACACAAATGGTTGTGCGTGCCCATGGGCGCGGGCATGTATCTGGCACGCGACTGGGAGGCGTTGCAGTCGGCGTTCGCGGTCAGCACCGGCTACATGCCGTCGGCATCGGTCGAACATCGCGATGCCTATATCCATTCCATGCAGTGGTCGCGGCGTTTCATGGGGCTCAAGTTGTTCATGGCGCTGGCCTGCCTGGGCCTGGACGGGTATGCGGAAATGATTCGTGGGCAATTGGCGTTGGGGCGCTATCTGCGCGAAAGCTTACTGGCGCATGGCTGGCGGGTGCTCAACGATTCATCCTTGCCGTTGGCTTGCTTTGCACCCGATGTCGGCACCGAGGCAAACGATGCGATGGTACGGCGCATCGCCGCGACCGTGGTGGATTCAGGCATGGCATGGCTGTCCACGGTGGATCTGCGCGGCCGCCTGGCCCTGCGTGCCTGCATCACCAGTTACGAAACCACGCGCGATGATGTCGATGCACTGCTTGGGTTGCTTGATGACGCACGCAAGCAGGCGACGGATGTTTCCCGAGCGTCATGAAGACACCACCATGTTCCCGCGTGCGCCCGGCAACCGTCGACGATCTGGCCGACCTGGTCGAGCTGTGCGCCGAGCATGCCGCGTACGAGGGCGCAGTCTATGCGACCGAAGGCAAGGCCGCGTTGCTTCGCGCAGCATTGTTCTCGCCTCCGTTTCGATTGCATGCGTGGGTCGCCGAACTGAATGGCCGGGTTGTCGGCTATGCCTCGGCGGCGGCGGAATTCTCGACTTGGCAGGCAGGCGAGTTCCTGCACATGGATTGCCTGTACGTGCGGGCGGATTGTCGCGGCGTCGGTGTGGGCGCGAGGTTGTTGCGGGCCATCGTGGATCATGCACGTTGCACCGGATATGCCGAAATCCAGTGGCAGACACCGGATTGGAATGTCGATGCGCAACGTTTCTATCGACGCGAGGGTGCCGAGGCACGGGCCAAGCAGCGGTTTTCCCTGAGGGTGTCGCCCAGATGATGTACACCGAAGATGGAACAAATTATCGAATGGATCCCAACCGCTTGCGATGCAGGTTGATGTCGTCGCGCAGGGTTTGCGCGGCCTTGCGCGCGGCTTCGGCGTAATCCTCGCCGTTGCCGGCATACAGGATGGCGCGCGAGGAGCTGATGATCAGGCCGGCGCCATCGTCGGTCAGCCCGTTTTTCAGCACGGCCTCGACATCGCCGCCCTGGGCGCCGATGCCGGGCACCAGCAACGGCATGTCGCCGATCTTCCTGCGGATGTGGCCCAGTTCCTCGGGGAAGGTGGCGCCGGCAACCAGGGCGCAGTTGCCGGTGTTCCAGCGTCTGGCGATGGTTTCGGCGACCTTGAGGTACAGCGGCTCGCCGCCGCAATCGAGGTTCTGGAAATCCGCGCCGCCGGGGTTGGAGGTGCGGCAAAGCAGGATCACGCCCTTGTCGGCGCGGTCCAGAAAAGGCTGGATGGAGTCCCGGCCCAGGTAAGGGTTGGCGGTGACGGCATCCGCCTGATAGCGGTCGAAGGCTTCCTCGGCGTAGTGCTCGGCGGTGGAGCCGATGTCGCCGCGCTTGGCGTCCAGGATCACCGGGATGCCGGGGTGCTTGTCGTGGATGTGCGCGATCAGGCGTTCGAGGGTTCCCTCGGCGCTCAGGGCGGCGAAGTGCGCGATCTGCGGCTTGAAGGCGCACGCGAGGTCGGCGGTGGCGTCGACGATGGCCGTGCAGAAAGTGAATATGGCATCGGCGTCGTCTTTCAGTACATCGGGAAAGCGCGATGGCGTGGGATCCAGGCCGACGCAGACCAGCGAGTCGTTGGTTTGCCAGGCGCTGCGCAGTTGTTGCATGAAACTCATGGAAATGCTCCGCTATGGCCGATTTCGTCGTCAGTACCGTTCGTGCTGAGCGTAGCTTGCGGAGCAAGCGGAGTCGAAGCACCTGCGCAGAGTCCTTCGACTCCGGCCCTGCGGGCCTACGCTCAGGACGAACGGGAAATTATGCTCGTTTCGAGTCCCGAGTCCCGAGTCCCGAGTCCCGAGTCCCGAGTCTCGTCATTTCAGGGATTTGTAGCGCAGCCGGTGCGGACCGGCATCGTCACCCAGCCGCCGTTTCTTGTCTTCCTCGTATTCACGGTAGTTGCCCTGGAAGAACTCCACGTGCGAGTCGCCCTCGAAGGCGAGGATGTGGGTGGCGATGCGATCCAGGAACCAGCGGTCATGGCTGATCACGAAGGCGTTGCCGGGGAATTCCAGCAGCGCGTCTTCCAGCGCGCGCAGGGTTTCCACGTCGAGGTCGTTGGACGGTTCGTCGAGCAGCAGCACGTTGCCGCCCTGCAGCAGCGTCTTGGCCAGGTGCAGGCGACCGCGTTCGCCGCCGGACAGGTTCTTGACGATCTTCTGCTGGTCCTGGCCCTTGAAGTTGAAGCGGCCGATATAGGCGCGCGACTGGATCTCGATGCCGTTGATGTTGAGGATGTCGGCGCCGCCGGAGACTTCCTGGAACACGTTGTGGTCGCCTTCCAGCGTGTCGCGGCTCTGGTCGACGTAGGCCAGGTTCACGGTCGGGCCGGTGACGATCTCGCCCGAATCGGGCTTCTCGATGCCCATCAGCATCTTGAACAGCGTCGATTTGCCGGCGCCGTTGGGACCGATGATGCCGACCAGCGCGCCCGGCGGCACCACGAACGACAGGTCGTCGATCAGCAGGCGGTCGCCGAAGGACTTGCTGACGTTCTTGAAATCGATCACCGAATTGCCCAGGCGTTCGCCCGGCGGGATGAAGATTTCGTTGGTCTCGTTGCGCTTCTGGTAGTCGACCGACTGCAGCTCGTCCAGGCGCTTCAGGCGCGCCTTGCCCTTGGACTGGCTGCCCTTGGCATTCTTGCGCGCCCATTCCAGTTCCTTGGCGATGGCTTTCTGGCGCGCCTTTTCCTGGCGCTCTTCCTGCTGCAGGCGCTCGGCCTTCTGCTCCAGCCACTGCGTGTAGTTGCCTTTCCACGGAATGCCGCGGCCGCGGTCGAGTTCCAGGATCCACTCGGCGGCGTTGTCGAGGAAGTAGCGGTCGTGGGTGACCGCCACCACGGTGCCGGCATAGCGGTGCAGGAATTCCTCCAGCCATTCCACGGATTCGGCATCCAGGTGGTTGGTGGGCTCGTCGAGCAGCAGCATGTCGGGCTTGGACAGCAGCAGGCGACACAGCGCCACGCGACGCTTCTCGCCACCGGACAGCTTGCCGACGATGGCGTCCCAGGCCGGAATGCGCAGGGCGTCGGCGGCCACTTCCAATTGTTGTTCCAGCGTGTGCGCATCGCCCGAGGCGAGAATGTTTTCCAGTCGCTGCTGTTCCTCGGCCAGCTTCTCGAAATCCGCGCCTTCCTCGGCGTAGGCGGCATAGACCTCGTCCAGCTTGGCCTGCGCCTGCAAAATGTCGCCCACGCCTTCTTCCACCACCTGGCGCACGGTCTTGTCCGGATCCATCTCCGGCTCCTGCGCCAGATAACCGACCTTGATGCCGGCCTGCGCGCGCGCCTCGCCTTGATAATCGGTATCCACGCCGGCCATGATCTTCAGTACCGTGGATTTGCCCGCGCCGTTCAGGCCCAGCAGGCCGATCTTGGCGCCGGGGAAAAAGCTGAGCGAAATGTCCTTGATGATCTGGCGCTTGGGCGGAACGGTCTTGCTGACGCCGTTCATGGTGTAGATGTATTGCATGGATTCCTCGGCGATGATGTGCGGGCTGTGGAGGAGACCCGGCATGAGACATGCGATGAAAGACCCTCCATTATCGCTGATGGAGCGGTTTCCCGCCACGGTGCGCAGTGGGGGCTCGGTCGCAAGCATTCACCCGCGCCATTGGAAGGAACATGGTCGAACGTCGTGCAATAGCCCGCGCCGGCATATGACCAGGGCTGGCCGGAGGCGGCTTTGAGCCTATAATCGGTCTTTCCCCCTGCGCCCACGAGGATTGCGATGTACAGCCACGAGATGCGGATTGCCGGTTACGACGATGAACTGGCCAAGGCCATCATGGCCGAGCGCCAGCGCCAGGAAGACCATGTCGAGTTGATCGCCTCGGAAAACTACGCCAGTCCGCGGGTGATGGAGGCGCAGGGCAGCGTGCTGACCAACAAGTACGCCGAGGGGTATCCCGGCAAGCGTTACTACGGCGGCTGCGAGCACGTGGACGTGGCCGAGAGCCTGGCCATCGAGCGTGCCAAGGAGTTGTTCGACTGCGACTACGCCAACGTGCAGCCGCACTCGGGTTCGCAGGCCAATCAGGCGGTGTACTTCGCGCTGCTGCAGCCGGGCGACACCATCATGGGGCAGGCACTGGCCCACGGCGGTCACCTGACCCACGGCGCCAAGCCGAACCTCTCGGGCAAGATCTTCAACGCGGTGCAGTACGGCGTCAATGACGAGGGTCTGCTGGATTACGATCAGATCGAGGCCATGGCCGTCGAGCACAAGCCGAAGATGATCGTCGCCGGTTTCTCCGCCTATTCGCAGGTGGTCGACTGGGAGCGTTTCCGCGCCATCGCCGACAAGGTTGGCGCGTACCTGTTCGTGGACATGGCACACGTGGCCGGCCTGGTCGCCGCCGGCGTCTATCCCAGCCCGTTGCCGCACGCGCACGTGGTCACAACGACCACGCACAAGACCCTGCGCGGTCCACGCGGCGGCCTGATCGTGGCCAAGAGCGAAGCACAGGGCGAAGACGGCGAAACCATTCGCAAGAAGCTGCAGTCGATCGTTTTCCCCGGCCTGCAGGGCGGCCCGCTGGAGCACGTCATCGCGGCCAAGGCCGTGGCCTTCAAGGAAGCGCTGGATCCGGCGTTCAAGACCTACCAGGCGCAGGTCGTGAAAAACGCCAAGGCGATGGCGAAGAAGCTGATCGAGCGCGGCTACAAGATCGTTTCCGGCGGCACCGAAAACCATCTGGTGCTGGTCGATCTGATCGGCAAGCCGCTGACCGGCAAGGACGCGGAAGCCGCCCTCGGCCGCGCCCACATCACCGTCAACAAGAACACCGTGCCCAACGATCCGCAATCGCCTTTCGTCACCTCGGGCCTGCGCATCGGCACCCCGGCGGCGACCACGCGCGGCTACCAGGAAACCGACTGCATCGAACTGGCCGGCTGGATCGCCGACGTGCTGGATGCGCCGGAAGACGAAAGCGTCATCGAGAACGTGCGCGCTCTGGTGCAGGCGCAGTGTGCGAAGTATCCGGTGTATGGCTGAGATGACGGGACCCGGGACCCGGGACCCGGGACCCGCATGGGTCCCGATGCCTCCGGGCAAGCCTGCAAGTATCACGGCCATGCAAAAAGCTGCCATGCTTGCAACAACTCATCCTGCTTTTTCCGGGTCCCGGGTCCCGGGTCCCCGGTCCCGGCTCTTCTGATGCATTGCCCCTTCTGCCAGCACGAAGACACCCGCGTGATCGACTCGCGCCTGGCCGACGACGGCGCCACCGTGCGTCGGCGTCGCGAGTGTCCGGCCTGCGGCGAGCGCTTCAACACCTTCGAGACGGCCGAGCTGAAGATGCCGGCCATCATCAAGAGTGGCGAGCGTCGGCAGATGTTCGACGAGCACAAGCTGCGCACCAGTTTCGAGCGCGCCCTGCAGAAGCGCCCGGTCACGGGCGATGCGGTGGATGCCGCCGTGCATGCCGTCGTCAGCGACCTGCGCAAGAGCGGCGAGCGCGAAGTGCCCTCGCGCCAGGTCGGCGAGCTGGTGATGCGCGAGTTGAAGAAGCTCGATCAGGTGGCTTATGTGCGTTTCGCCTCGGTGTACCGCAGGTTCGAAGACGTGCACGCGTTCCGCGAGGAAATCGAAAAGCTCGAGCGCGATTTGCCGGCGCTGGACGAGAAACAGTTGTCGTTGCTGGGCGGCGACAAGCAGGGCAAGCCGTCATAACCGCTCGTGCGGGCAGGGCAGGCATTGCCTGCCATCGTGCGGTTTCGCGGCGGCAATGTCCGCTCTACCCGTTGTAGCGACCCATTAGCGAAAGGCATGCTTTCCCGATTCCCGTGACAACAGACCATCACCACATGACCCGCGCGCTTGCCCTGGCCGAGCGCGGCCTGTTCACCACGCAGCCCAACCCGCGTGTGGGTTGCGTCATCGTGCGCGATGGCGAAGTGGTGGGCGAAGGTTGGCACCGGAAGGCCGGCGAACCGCACGCCGAGGTGTTTGCCTTGCGCGCGGCTGGCGGGAAGGCGCGCGGCGCCACGGCCTACGTGACGCTGGAACCGTGCTCGCATCATGGCCGCACCCCGCCATGTGCCGACGCCCTGATCGAGGCCGGCGTGGCGCGCGTGGTCACCGCTTCGATCGACACCAACCCCAAGGCGAAGGGCGGTGTGGACCGATTGCGCGCCGCCGGCATCGCGGTCGAAACCGGCCTGATGGAGGATGCGGCCCGCGAACTCAACATCGGCTTTTTCAGCCGCCTCGAACGCGGTCGACCCTGGGTGCGCGTGAAGCTGGCGATGAGCCTGGACGGTCGCACCGCGCTGGCCAATGGCGAATCCAAGTGGATCACCGGCGAGACCGCGCGTGCCGACGTGCAGCGCTGGCGTGCGCGCAGCTCGGCCATCCTCACCGGCTCCGGCACCGTGCTGACCGACGATCCACACCTGACCGTGCGTCTGGATGAACCTTTCGAGCCGCCGTTGCGCGTGGTGCTGGATCGCATGCTGCGTACGCCCGCGAATGCGCATCTGCTCGATGGTACGGCGCCGAC